>NZ_JAKEUW010000021.1:0-80341 GCF_022398115.1 Vibrio sp. Isolate22
AGTATTGGAAAGAGCGGTATGGATACCACAAGCGTTCACTCTCAGAAACAGCGATGTATCGAGTTAAACAGTTGCTAGGAGGGAAACTGAGCTTAAGAAATTACAATGCCCAGGTGGGTGAAACTTACGCGATGATAAAAGCGTTGAACAAGCTTACTAGGTTAGGTATGCCTAAAACCTGTCGTATTGACTAAGAAATACGCGAAACGGGTTGGCTCTATATCTAAATTTAATTACGCAACAAAGCCTTAAGTATATCCAATAACATTGAATACTTACCCACATAATATAATGGGTAAGTTATTAAATTTAGTTCGTGTTTGTTAGCTTGTTCACACTAAAATACCCTCAACCGATGAGTTTTAGAAGTTAACGCCTTATTTCCATGCATAAATTTTTAGGCTATCTAACTAATTATTTTAAATAGCTTGTTTTATATAGTTACGTTAATAATATGTTTAATAAAAAACATCACCTGTTTCAGAACATAGATTGCAAGGAAGAAAGACTACACCGCTCTTGGAGTAGTATTGAAATGACGCTTAAATTCTCGGCTGAATTGAGATGGACTAGAATAGCCAACTCGGCGTGCGGCATCACAGATACGTAGGCCTTCTAACTGGATTAGCTCCTTGGCTTTGTTAAGCCGAACCTTCTTCAAGTATTGGAGCGGTGATTCGAAAGTGACGTTGCGGAAAGCATTATGGAAAGCAGACACACTCATATTCGCTTCGTCAGCTAGCGACTGAACAGTAATGGTTTGGTCATACTCTTCATGCACTTTAGACAATGCTTTGGCGACGCGTGCGTAATGGCCATCATGATGTGCTAAATCAAACAGTACGCGGCCCTCAGAGCCTGTCAAAGCGCGATAAACAATCTCCGTCACCATTGCGTCACCCAAGATGTTGGCTTCGATATCGCAATGCAGTGTCTTCGCCAACCGAGTGAAACTCTCTAGCATCGCCGTTTCCATTCGAGTGGACTCTAAGCCACTCGAATTCTGTTTGTGCTTGTTACAGTAACTCTCCAGAAAACCTTGCTCTTCGAGCTTTTTCACTAAGCTGTGCAAACGCTGAGAATCAATGTTGATCGACAAACCCAGTAACGGCTCACCATCAACCGGTAAAGCTTCACACTCCAATGGCATTGGCACACCCACCACTAGGTAGTCACCTGCCGCGTAAGTTACCGGCCTGTCGCCTATGTAGATATTCTTTTTACCCTGTCCAAGCATGATGATACCTGACTGGTAAGTGAATGGTTGGCGCTGATTCCCACCACTACTGCGATACAACCATACGCCCTCTATCTCTGTTTCTCTGATCCCTTCAAGATCATCCCAACCTTTGAGTTCAACGTAAGATTGCAGTAACTGAGCGAGTGTATTCATAACAGGTGGTGTTCCATTCAAAGGGTGATGTTAGTTTGCACAAAAGCCCAAAGAGAATATCAATTATGTAGAAATAGGCAATTAGTTTGGAGAAATTGACCTTCACCACCCTAATTCCGTGTACTAATATGCAAATATAGAAATTAAGCACTACAACAAAATAAAAATTTTAGCTTTACACAAGGAACTGACGATGCAATTTACCTATGTTAACCCTACTGTTATCCACTTCGGCCAAGGCCAAATCAACGCTATCAGCCAAGCCATTGATACTTCAAAGAAAGTACTTGTCATCTACGGTGGCGGTTCAATCAAAAGCAACGGTGTTTACGACCAAGTAGTCGCATCTCTTAAAGATCACGCTTGGATTGAGTTTTCTGGTGTTGAGGCAAACCCAACTAAAGAAACATTAGACAAAGCAGTCGCTATCGTTAAAGAAGAAAACGTAGAATTCATTATCGCTGTTGGCGGTGGTTCGGTAATCGATGGTTCGAAATATGTTGCAGCAGCAGCGAAATACGACGGTGACGGTTGGGACATCCTAACAGGTAAGCACCAAGTAACCGAAGCGACGCCAATCGGTGCTGTACTGACGCTTCCTGCTACAGGCTCTGAATCAAACATGGGCGCAGTAATCACTCGTAAAGCGACTCAAGAGAAGCTGGCTTTCCTAAACCCTGCGGTACAGCCTAAGTTTGCAGTTATGGACCCAGATGTAATGAAGTCTCTACCAGAGCGCCAATTGGTGAATGGTCTGGTTGATGCTTGGGTTCACGTCTGTGAGCAATACATCACTATGCCTGCTAACGCGATGGTTCAAGACGGCTACGCAGAAACATTGCTGAAAAACCTTCTTGTACTGGGTAAACAATACGACGAGCGTGACAACGACGCATGGCGTGCAAACCTAATGTGGACAGCTAACCAAGCGCTAAACGGCCTTATTGGTACTGGTGTTCCTCAAGATTGGGCAACGCACATGATTGGTCATGAATTCACTGCATTATGGCATGTCGACCACGCACGTTCTCTAGCTATCGTTCAACCTTCACTACTTCGTAACCAGATTGAAGCGAAGCGCAATAAGCTAGAACAGATGGGTCGTAACGTATTTGGCCTAGAAACTGGCGCAGATTTAGCAGAGCGCGCTATCGATGCTATCGAAGCCTTCTACCACAGCCTAGATGTAGCGACTATGTTTGATGGCTACGAGGCGGATAAAGCAACAGCTATCGACAACGTGGTTGCACAACTAGAATCACATGGTTACCTACAACTTGGCGAGAACCAAGCGATTACGCTAGAGAAAACTCGCGAGATTCTAGAGTCTGCGATCCATTAACGGTGAAAATTAAAGCAAAGAAATCAGGTTTTTAAATAAAATCGCGATAATTTAAAAATTTATGTAGCGAAACTGAACCAAATTCTTTGACCTTGCGTATACCCTCAAGCAGCGTCCTAACCCGGCGCTGCTTTTTATTTGCCCTACAAGATGCTATTAAATTCTCATAAGTTCCTAATTTTATGTGCAATCATATTTCTATATTGTTAAGGTAAACCTGTCTCTTTACTAGGTATGAACAACGATTTGAACAATCTTAAGGAAATGGTTAAGTTTAAGTCACTTAACAAGTGGTATGGTGATTTTCATGCCCTGAAGTATATCGATCTTAATATTGAACAGGGAGAGATTGTGGTGATTTGCGGACCATCTGGTTCTGGTAAATCCACTCTGATCCGCTGTATCAATCAGCTAGAACCGTTCGAAAGTGGCGAACTTTCCGTGTTAGAACAGTCGCTTCCCTGCAAGTTCAACACACCAGGCCAAGTTGGAATGGTGTTTCAGCACTTCCATTTATTCCCCCATCTTACTGTGCTCGAAAACTTGACTCTGTCTCCTATTCGTACGCTCAAAAAAAGCAAAGAAGAAGCAGAGAAAACCGCCATGCATTATCTCGAGTGTGTACACATCGCAGAGCAAGCGAATAAGTACCCGGCTCAACTTTCAGGCGGCCAACAACAACGTGTGGCAATTGCGCGCTCTCTTTGTATGAAGCCCGAACTACTGCTATTCGATGAACCGACATCAGCACTTGATCCTGAAATGATCAATGAAGTACTTGATGTAATGGTCGAACTGGCAAGTGAAGGCATTACCATGGTGTGCGTGACACACGAAATGGGCTTTGCAAAACGCGTTGCCGACCGAGTCATCTTTATGGACGAAGGACAGATCGTAGAATCTAATACACCACAGAGCCTATTCGAAAACCCTCAACACGAACGTACTCAAGCGTTCCTAAATCAGATTCTGACTTACTGATGCTGCTGAAAATAGTGAAACCTGCCCTCTCTGCCTTGGTACAAATTGTAGTACTTGCAGCAGCCGTTGTTTGGATCCTCGATTCTGGTGCACAGGCGATGGGATACAGCTGGCAATGGGATCGAGTACCTGACTACATCGCTTTCTATGAAGATGGCGAATGGTGGCCTGCAGAATTGATGGAAGGATTACTCGTTACCATCAATATCTCTCTGATTTCTTTAGTTGCAACACTGGTGATTGGCTTAACCACAGCCCTGTTACGTAACTCAAATTCAGTTGTCGGTCGCACCCTCGCCACCAGCTATGTGGAATTGATTCGTAATACACCACTGTTGGTACAAATTTACCTGCTCTATTTTGTATTCGGCCCTGTAATCGGTCTGGATCGCTTTAGCACGGCTGTTTTAGCTTTGGCACTTTTCCAAGGGGCATACACCGCTGAGATATTTCGTGCTGGGTTAAATAGTATTTCTAAAGGACAGTTTGAAGCCGCTCAATCTTTGGGCTTATCAAAGACCTATACTTATTGGGATGTGATTCTTCCTCAAGTGGTACAACGCACGTTGCCACCTCTGACCAACGAAGTGATCTCCCTTATCAAAAACTCTTCGATTGTGAGTGTCATGGCTATTTTCGACCTAACAACCGAGGCCAGAAACATTGTTTCTGAAACTGCGATGCCATTTGAGATCTGGTTCTCTGTGGCAATCATTTATCTTGCACTTACACTTTCACTTTCTGCCGTTGCAGCTTGGCTTGAGCATAAGCTCGGGGCTAACTGGCGAACACAATAAGGATTTATCAGCATGAAGCTATTTAAAACCGCTATCACTGCTTTACTTGCGCTTGCCGTAAGTTTGCCTGCACTTGCGTCTGAAACGCCTAACTTAGACAAAATCAACGAGCGTGGCTCTCTACGTGTTGGCATGTCGACTTTTGTTCCTTGGGCAATGCGTAACAAACAAGGCGATCTTGTCGGCTTTGAAATCGATGTGGCAAAACGTCTTGCTGAGGATTCAGGCTGGAAAGTTGAATTTGTACCAACGGCATGGGATGGCATTATCCCTTCACTGCTATCGAATAAGTTTGACGTAATCATTGGCGGTATGTCGATTACCGAAGCGCGCGCTAAGAGTGTTCTTTTTACTGAACCATATTCTCACTCTGGTGTTCAACTGGCGGCTAACAAAGAGCTAGCAGAAGGCTTCAGCAAGATTTCTGATTTCGACTCTCGTCGAGTGAAAATTGCAGCTCGTCGTGGCGCCTTCACAGTTCAAGTTGCTCGTGAAACCTTCCCGAAAGCGAAAGTACTTCAGTTCGATGACGACGCTCAAGCGTTCCAAGAAGTACTAAACGGCAATGCACACGCGGTTATCGCTTCTAGCCCTAAGCCAGAACACGAAGCAATCAAGAACGCTGACACGCTATTCATCCCATTTGATGAACGTCTATCAAAAGGTAACGAAGCATTTGCTGTTCGCCTTGGTGAGACCGACAAAGCTGAGTTCTTTAACGAGTGGATCAAAGCACGTACTGAAGATGGCTGGTTAAAAGAACGTTACGAGTACTGGTTCTCTACTCTAGATTGGCAAGATCAGATTGCTCAAGGTCAGTAATCGACGGTTAATTAGAAGCTAAAGAACTAATCAAGGCAGTACCTTGCTGGTACTGCCTTTTAAGATACACCCGAGATAGCTATAAATTCATAGCCCATTCTCACAACACATTAATAATCATTGTTTAAACAGGAATGACGTGAGTAGTACTAGCGCATTATCAACGCCCAAGCCCAACCTTCACATGAAGCCTTGGTATCAACGCCTCAATCTCTTGGATGGTGTGTTATTTGCCATCATTTGTGCGTTTGCAGGTTGGCTTTATTATCGCTCTGCTGTCGGCATTAACTATCAGTGGCGATGGGAAGACGCGTTCACGCTGATCTTCATTCCACCTTCTCAAGGTAGCATCCCTTACTTCTTCCAAGGCCTAGTCGCAACACTACGTTTAAGTTTGTGGAGTATGGTGTTGGCCTTATCTTTCGGTACCCTGCTTGGGGTCGCAAGACACTCTAAGATCGCTCTATTTAAAACACCAGCTCTGCTTTTCATCCAATTGGTTCGAAATATTCCACCACTGGTTTTTGTGTTTATCTTTTACTTTTTTGTCTCTAACCAGCTGATTCCTTTGGTTGGTTTAGAAACCCTTCTACGTGAACACAATGGCGATATTAACCAGCTGCAAGCCTTTCTATTTGGCCCAGCCAACCTTTGGGAAAACTTAGCTTCAGGTGTTATCTGTATTGGTCTACTCTCTTCGGCGTATATCGCTGAAGTGATTCGCGCTGGCTTGGAAAGCATTCCTAAAGGCCAATGGGAAGCGGCGGACTCACTTGGTTTATCCGTCTTCTCAAAATATCGATATGTGATAGGCCCACAGGTATTAACCGCGATTACACCACCTTTGGCTGGCCAAGCAATTTCGTTGGTAAAAGACACCTCGATTGTGTCTCTGATTTCGATTCAAGAAATGACCTTCGTTGGCACCGAGATGGCCAACTCATCCGGTTTGATCTTTGAAATCTGGCTGATTGTTGGCGCGGTTTACTTCGCATTATGCTTTACTCTCTCGCGTATTTTCAGAAAGATAGAACAACGCTCAAGTGCTTATCTCAACCGCTAATTTGCACCTAGTCACCCTATTGTTTCTACAGCATTTCAGTGACCTTTTCTTACCCTAGCCTATAATATTCATCAGCTTATCCTGATTGGTTTAACTCATTGACCAATCAGGATTAATCATTTCAAAACTCTCGTCTAAAACACAGCAAACCCTTCATTTAATTACTATACTTTGAATACCAAATCCCATCGGACTCTCTCAAAGGTCAAACCAACATGGACAATCATAAAGAACGAGCGTTTTATGCCGTTGTCGGTGCATTAGTCGGGGACGCTGCCTCTATGGGGCTGCATTGGTTATATGATCAAGAGAGGATCTTGCAGGTAGCGGGTTTCGAGCCTGAGTTTCGTTCGCCAAACGAGTCCGATTATCAAGATAAAGGCTATTTTGCTCACCAAGGAAAATCCGCAGGCGACCAATCACAATACGGCGCTCAACTATTAGCGATGGTCGATAGCCTAGTCGACAATCAACACTACGATGAAGCATGCTACATCAAGCATTTCCGCTTCTGGTTTGATTTCGGCGGCAGTTGGCAAGGTTACATAGATAAAGCAACGCGCATGAGCTTGCTGAACATACACCAACTGGAACTGGCCAATGCCCCCATCACAGCCTGTGGCGCTGATGACACGCAATTACCTGCTATTTCAAAAATCATCCCATTAGTGGCTTGTACTTATACTTCTCACACCTTACCAGCGATGGTCGAAAGCGCGGTTCGAGTGACTAATAACAACGACAAAGCCGTCGAGTGGGCGCAGGCTATTACCCTGCTGATTCAAGCCTCGATACAAGGTAATTCGCCATCACAATCGGTAGAGATGGTAAGACAGACCTGCAGCAAGTTTATACACGATCAAATCGATGAAGCATTGGCAGAGCCTGAACTTTCAATCACTGAGGCTGCAAAGAAATTTGGATTGCATTGTGAATTAAGCGCCGCGTTCCCACTGCTGATTCGCATCATTGCAGGCGCTCAAAGCTTTAAACAAGGTATTCGAGATAACATTTTATGTGGCGGTGATAGTTGTGGGCGTGCGATTGTGATTGGCGCGGTATTAGCAGCTTGTTTCTACGAAGAAGACGGTTCGATTCCAAAAGAGTGGCTGAAACAAGTCGAGCTCAATGGTGGTGTATTGTCTCTGCCCATTGAGTAATTTGTATTAAGCCCATGTAACCTTTCTAGTAATAAAAACTAAAGTGCCTGTCGATTCCTTGCTCGACAGGCGCTTTTCTTTCCACTATTCACTTCAACGAGTGGCTTAAACGGATAGCTTCAGTTTCGGGCAATAAACTTCGCGGATCCCTACGACCGCTAGTTTATCACTCTAACTGAACCTATTTCGTTCCTCGTGCCTAGAACTGATACGCGGCAGAAAGCTTGTAGTTACGGCCAGGTTCATAGTCATCTAGCGTAAAGCCTCTCGCCGTACCTGAACGAGATGCGTGCGAGGTGTATTGCTCGTCAAACACGTTATCGATACCAAAAGTAACAGACAGGCCATCGACCGTTGATGGCACCCATTGCGCATAAAGGTTATGAACATCGTACCCTTCTTTAATTGGCTGACCATCAAATACGTTATCTTCGTCTTTAACAAACATCGAGTTCCACCCAAAGATCGTTTCAAGCGCTTCAGACTGATAATCCAGAGTCAACGTGATGCTATCGCCCATATCAATACTGCGACCATTTCCACCCGCGACAGCGCCGCCTGTGTCTTTGTTTTTAGTATCTGAACGTGCATAAGAAAGTTTACTGTTAAACATCTCGTAGCCGTAAGACAAGCTTGCTTCAAAGCCTTTGATCTCCACGTCGCCTAAGTTGTAGATCAAGTAACTTTGGCTCGCACGCTGGTACTCTTCTGCAATGTAATCATCAATATTGGTTTGGAATACAGTTAGGTTCGCACCAACAAAGTGATCATCAATACGCTTGTCGAAACGCACGCCACCTTGTGTGTTCTGCCCTGTTTCAGCTTTGATATCATCCGCTAAGTATGCGGCATCTTGATACGCAATAAAGGTCTCCATCAACTCAGGGCCTTTAAATAACGAACGTGTGCTCGCAAACAGCGTCCAATCTTGTGTCATATCCCATTGCGTCGCTAGAGACCAAGTTACATCATCGAAATCGTCATTTCCTGTCTCTGCTTTACGCTGATAATCATCAAAGCGAATACCCGCTGTGATCGAGAAGGCTTGAGCAAAGTAGAACTGGTCTTCAACAAAAAGCGCGGTAGAGATGGCCGACTCATCCATAAACTTACTGCTGCCGTAATAACTGCTTGATGACTTGTCCATGTAATCAAAACCGTAAGTCGCAACATTATCAAACGACATCAAACGATAGTCCGACTGGAACTTAGCATTCACGCCAAAGTTCTGATTCTTTGTCGTGTTTTTAGACAAACGGTTCGAAGGCCAGCGTGGTGCCATAACAGTTTCATCACGCTTAATTTCAGTTTTAGTGTTGTAAAGCGTCACGTCACCTTGATGAGTATCGCCACGTAGCTCATAGCTTGCAGTGACGGTGTCACGGTCGTAATCGGTTGGGATCAGAATATCGTTAGACAGACCTTCATTAGCGCCACCCGACATATCCGGGCGCGGGCTGTAATCGCCGCTATCGCGGTAGAGATCATAAGCGAGTTCAAAACGGTGCAAGTCGCTCGGTTCAAAACCAATCTTACCAAGAATGTTGTATACGTCCCCTTCTGAACCAAAAGTCTCATTGCCGTCACCATCTTCAAAGTTATCACGGCTCATGTAGTGGCTATAGAGCATGGCATCAACGTTATCCGACAATAAGCCATACACAGTTAAAGAGCCTTGTTGACTGGCGTTAGTGGCATAACCGCCATAGACACGAGCTCCGAATCTTTCGTCATAACGAAGAAGGTCTTTTGCATCTTTAGTTTCAAACAACACAGAGCCACCGAGTCCATTTTGCGTGACTGAGTTGTTACCTACTTGGATATCGGCCGATTTCAAAATGTCTGGGTTAAGCGTGAGGTTTCCAATATGGTGGAACATGTTGGCGTGCTGAGATGCGCCATCAAGTCGAATATCGAGATCCGTTTCGCTCAAGCCACGAATCGTGATTCTTTGGTTCACCGAGTGTGTGCCCCCAACATCAACACCCGGAATCTCACGCAGTAGATCCGACATATGGTCAGCTTGCTTAAGTGACATATCGTCGGCAATGATCGATTCAGTATTGCTTGATACTTTCGTCCCCCACACCACCACTTCATCAAAGTGCGATGTGTTCTCTTCTGCTATCACAGGGCTACTAACCGCACTGGCTATAGCAATACAGAGGGCTGAAAGCTTGATTGTTGAGCTGACTGGGCTTTCCATAAATTCAATCCTAGATGTAAATGATAATAATTCGCAAATATGATAGAGTTGTAATTTATAAATGCACAGATGATTTGCTTATGCGAAAACGCATAGCTGTTATGAGGAAAGGTCAAATGGGTGAAGTAACGTCAGAGCAAACTAAACTTGCCGAAACGGCTGTGGCGAAAGCGAATGTAACAGCCAAAAAGTCTACATTAACCAAGAAGGTCGCTCTCACCAAAAAGCTAGAACAGACTGAAAAGCAGATCATCGTGACACAAGGTCAAACTAAGCAGACTTCACTCGCTGAGGGGAAGTTTCTTTCTTACCAATACAACGACCAAATTTTTGTGCATGGTGGCCGCTGTATCGAACTGGTCGACAGTAATATCGTATCTACGGCCCACTCCGCTATTTTGATTACTATCCTTCTCGAAGGAAAACTCACCTTTGGCTACGACGATTTTGAGTTCGATCTCGATGCCAGCAATGGACCACAAGGCGTGGTCGTGAACTTAGCCAAACCAGCCAACTTCAGACGTTCTTTAATTCAAGATAACAAAATGAACAAGATCAATATCTTGGTTAAACCACAATGGATTAAAACACGTTTGAGTGATCACTGTTCAAGTAAATCATTCTTAGACTCACACAAGGCTTGTTACGATATTCAGATCACCCCTGACATCATTCAACTCGCAAGCACACTTACAAGCCAAGCGACACCAACCAACTTTCAGGACAAGCTTATGGTCGAGACACTGACTCAACAGTTACTTGCTCAAACTTTGTCTCAAATGCCGCTCCAATGTTGCCAAGAGTGCTCCACTGAAAATATAAACGTTAGCCAAAATAGCACGAATAAAAACAGTGGTTTTGCTGAAAACGATAGCCAAGTTAAGGCCGAAAAAGGGTTCGATAATAAGATAGAAGACATCATCAGCTACATTGAAATCAACCTGGATCAGCCGCTCAGCCTTGAAAGTATCGCGCGTATGTTCTCAATGAGTGTCTCCAATTTACAGCGCCGCTTTAAGCAATCTTACAACCTAACCATCAACGGCTATATTCGCCACCGACGCCTAGATATCGCACGTTTGCATTTAGAGCGAGGCTTAGTTTCAATCACCGAAGCGGCCTATGAAGCGGGCTATCAACATCCTTCAAACTTCACCAATGCGTTTAAGAAAGCGTTCGGTGTGCCACCCCATGAGCTTGCTAAACACTCGGCATCAAGAGTCAATTAGCTTTTGCCTTTGGGAGGCGTTGGTTCAATAGCTGGAACACACTGCGACAGCTCACTCTTCAGCCAAGTCATGAACGAATGGCCTGATTCATCTTGATCGCTGTCTTGTGTGAGCAATATGTACTGATGACCGGAAGGTACAAAGCCAAATGGAGCGATCAAGTTGCCTCTTTCAATATCATCGGCGACAAGTGGATAAGATCCAAGTGCAATCCCTAACCCATCAACAGCCGCCTGAAAGCAAAAGTAGAAGTGTGCGAATGTTTGATTCATTGCTACTTGCGATAATACCTCGCTGTCTACTGCGTCTTTTGTGATGGACATCCAATGCGCCCATGCATTCAGTCGAGTACTGCTGTGCAATAACTTCATATCACCCAAGTTCTCCTTTACTTGTTGCCAGTATTCGGGAGAACAAACGGGACCAACCCACTCTTCAACTAATGGTGTCTGTTTATAGCTCTCGGTCAGCTTAAAATCATCGCGTCGAATTGCCATATCGAGCCCAGTCGCATCCAGATTCACAGCCCCACCAGCAGTCGACAAACGAACATCAATACCCGACTCAGCGTAAAAATCGCCTAAACGAGGCATCAACCAGCGCATGGTTAATGTTGGCTCACACGACACCTCGAGTGCGTGGTTTTTGAGTTGGTTGAGCTTTTGGATACCTGTGTCCAACGCCTGAAACGCTTGCTCTGTGTAGCCTTTAAGCAACTCACCCTCTTTGGTCAAACACACATTGCGACCCTTCTTATAAAACAGAGTTTGTGACAGGTGGCTTTCTAACACCTTGATCTGTTTGCTCACCGCACCATGGGTAATGTTCAGCTTGTCTGCCGCTTCGCTGTAACTCATCGAATGCGCGGCGACATGAAAAACATGAAATGCTTTAAGATGCCTCATGTGTGATTTTTTCTCACAGTTTTGTGGATTTCATTTCGATTATAGGTAGCAAATAAAAACCATACAATAACTGCTCATCAAATAAAATAGTTGGAGTTTTTATGGAGTGGTTAAGCTTAGCGGTGTTGGGACTATTGATTGTTATATGCCCGGGCGCTGATTTCGTTTTAGTTCTGAAGAATAGCGTCAATCAAGGTAGGCAAGCTGGTATTTGGACAGCGCTAGGGGTAAGCCTAGCAATTTGTGTTCATATTAGTTATTCAATGCTAGGTATCAGTTACTTAATTTCACAGAATGAGCAACTTTTTGACATCATTCGTTACGCAGGTGCCGCTTACCTTATTTACCTTGGAATAAAGGGAGTTCTAAGCGCAGACAGCAAACTTGCCCCTATGGAAGCAACGACGCAACACATCAGTACTTGGCGCTATTTGGCCCAAGGCTTTTTGTGCAACGTGCTTAACCCCAAAACCATGCTGTTCTTCTTAAGCATCTTCAGCCAAGTCATCTCACCTGACGCTGCGAACCAACATGTCGCACTCGGCTACGGGCTCTACATGATTGCCCTTCACGGCTTGTGGTTTGGGATAGTCGCAATGTTATTTACTTCGAATACTTTGCAAAAACACTTGTTGAAAGCCAAGAAGCGACTCAACCAAGCGTGTGGATTTGGTCTTTTAACATTCGGAGCATTGTTAGCAATAAAGTCATAAGCTCAAATTTCACGATTTTTTCACTAACCCCTACTTATCATTTTATGGAGCATCGTTTTTTATTTTCAACGATACT
This sequence comes from Vibrio sp. Isolate22, assembly GCF_022398115.1. Classification (NCBI taxonomy): domain Bacteria; kingdom Pseudomonadati; phylum Pseudomonadota; class Gammaproteobacteria; order Vibrionales; family Vibrionaceae; genus Vibrio; species Vibrio sp. Isolate22. The sequence continues at coordinate 12,688 of NZ_JAKEUW010000021.1, forward strand.
TTTTTTGTTTTCTAAGTTGAGGTAAACGTGCAAAATTTTCGTCAAATCGTTGAGCTTTCCAATGCTGTACACCCAAACACCAAAGGTTTAACCCGAATTAAGAAAAATCTGCGCTTTACACTATGGGGCGTTATGAACCCTAAGATTATTCGCAAAGTGCATCAGCTTAAAGAGAAAAATAATCTCTCAAACCTTCTTGAACAGAATCCTAAAATCTTTGAAAAGCCACTCAAACCATTCATCTGTATTGGCATCAAACCTAAAACACGTGCTTCGTTACTGCATTCTCACTTCGAACTTTTAGAACAAACATTTGGTCCAAACACAGTGCATCTGCACCTTTCTAACTTTGAGCTTCTGACCTTTGCAGATCGAAATGGAGATGAGTTCAGGATTGAGACTTTCTCAGGGGAGTCGCGTGAAGGCTCCTTGGGGATCAGACTCGTCGAAGCCAATACTGGCCTGACTATTTACTCGGTCACCTTCAATATCTCTGATAACAATGGGCAGCGCACCATGCACATCGGCTGCCTACAAGGCACGAACAAGCGCATCACTAGCAGCCAGGATAAGATCAAAGAACTAACGCGTTCCCTACACGGGTTAAGACCAAAGTCACTGATGGTTGAGCTCGCAATTATGTTTGCGAATTACATGAAAGTTGATGAGATTATAGCTGTTTCGAATAAAGGTCATATCTACCAAGCGATGCGCTATATCGGCTCAAAACGAGGGGCAATAACGTTTGATTACAACACACTATGGACTGAAAATGGCGCCACTTTGGTCGATAAACACTGGTTTTCTGTGCCCACTAAGCCTCTTCGTAAAGACACTGACACATTGAAAAAGACAAAACGCCGCTTGTACACAAAACGTTATGACTGGCTTAAGGAAACCGAAGAGCAGATCATTTCACGGTTAAACGAAATTAAGTCTGCTCCTACCTTACATTAGTTATTAATAGAAGCGCCCTACTAGATGATACCCAGTGGCTTGACCATTTCACTATCAGGGAAGATGGTGTTTAGCTGCTTCGTATTTATAGATAGGTGCTCGCCAAGCACGCCTTTAATCACGCCTCGCATGTCAGTGGTTGGTTTGAGGTCTCTCCCTTGATACAGATCCTTTGGGCTTAATCCCGGCCAGCTTGCGATGACTTGCCCTCCAGAAGCATCTGAACTCGATAAGCCTGAAGCCTTGTTAACCATCGCCCCACCAGCAACCAACATAACATTACCAGTGCCGTGGTCGGTGCCTTTTGTGCCGTTTTCCTTCGCTGTTCGACCAAATTCACTGGCAGCCATGATCACCGTATTGTTCCAACGTGAGCCCAATGACTCCTTAAGCGCTGCTAGGCCTACGTCCAGTGTTTTAAGTTGATTACTCAACCTACCATTTACGCTGCCCTGATTCGCATGGGTATCCCAACCGCCGAGCTCTAACGCAGCAATGTTTGGTCCGTTGTCGGCAGATAAGATATCCCCTGTTTTACTCATCAATGACTTAAATTGTTTGCCAACGCCTTGGTCACCTACCAGCTCATCTATCTTCATGACGCTCTCAAAGTTGGCAGACAGCATTTGATCACTCTGGAAAAGCTCTTCAAGCAGCTCGGTTTGTTTATCACGAGTTTTTAAGCGGTTTGGATACCAGCTTGCCACGCTAGATTCACCCTGCATGATAAGCGGCAAGCCAGAATCAATCGCAATACCATCGTATTTTTCTGAGCTAAGACTTAGTAAGCGGTTAAGCCAGCCCTCCTTGTTGTAAGGATCAGAGGTACCATTCTCTAGTATCTTCTGACCATCAAAATGTGAGCGCTCACGATAAGCTGTTGAGCACGCATGTACAAAACTAAGCTCTTTATTTTCATACCATTGATGACAGTTTTTAAGCGAAGGGTGTAACCCAAAAAAGCTGTCTAGTCTTAGTAGCTGGCTCTGCTTCAATCCAATACTTGGCCTTAAACTCAAATAATCCGGGTCAGCGTATGGCACCACAACGTTTAACCCATCCATAGCGCCACGCAATGAGACCCAAATAAAAATATTCTCTGAGCGTGTTTTGGCAAAACTTGGAAATGGCAACATCGCACTCATACCAACTGCAGCAGCCATTCCCATAAACTGGCGACGATTGATACTTTGCAAACCGTTTGTCTTTTTCATACCCACTCCTAGCGATATTGAAACTGTGGGCTTAACCACAACAGAGAAAGTTGCATGGCTGCACTGTCAGCTTTGCTTAATACAATTTGGGTGTGTTCATCAATCGCATCGCCGTATAAAGTCGCAATCACTTTATCCACCACGACCTTAGGTTTTTCACCTGAAGTTCTCGCTGACTTGATAACAGATGAAGCGAGTCGATTAGCCACTTGCATACGTTGTGTTAACGCCGACGGGCTGTTGTAGTCTCTGTCTTGATCTGACCATCCTGCAGGTGAACCGGGCTTAAAAGGTGGTTGACCTAGTGTGTTAAGAGTATTCAATACCTGTTTTTCGTTAAGTGAAATGTCAGCGCTACGAAGCACGGCAAACAACCACTCTTTAGGTGGTCTAAACCGATTAGGCTTAGGCGTGCCCGCCTCCTTGCTGTTCAACAACAAACGGTAAATCGGTAACAAGTCACCATCGCTTTTTAGATACTCTGCAACCATCTGTTCCGAGAGTTCTTTATGAGTATCACCAATAAAATGCTGACAAAGCTTATCAACCAAATGTATCGCTGTGTCTTTATGGGTAGCTAGCATTTGCAAACACAATTCGCCCTGCAAGACTCCTGGCTGTGAATAGGCTTTTCCAAGTAAAGTTATCGCACCCGGTTCGTGTAAATCAGAAGCAAAGCGAAAACCAGCGTTGGGGGATTTGAACTTTATTCCCCAACCTGAAATCGCCTTGGCCAAGGCAATCACATCCTGTTGGTTATAGGAGCTATCAACGCCGAGGGTGTGGAGCTCTAAAATTTCACGAGCGAGATTTTCATTGAGCCCCTTATCACGACGCTTACCAACTTTTGAGTTTGGTCCAACAGAGAGTTGATTATCCAGATAAAGAAGCATGGCCGGATGCTTGGAAGAAGCCATCAGCATATCGCCAAAGTTTCCATTCCAATGCTGGCGAATCACGTCGTTTTCAATGCTTGCGGCAAAGGGCATCAATTTTCGATTATCGACCGAAATGGCAAAGTGATTGCTCCAAAACTGAATAATGCGTTCTTGGAAACCATAGGGTGTTTCAACGCTTTGCAGGTGGCGAGCTTGAGATTGTTGTCGATAATGAGTTCGAAGAAACGACTGTGCCTCTTTCTTCATTGCTTGCATCTTTTGCTCATCACCCTTGGCTTTTTTTCGCTGTTCACGATTTTCACCAATAGTTATGAGAATAGATTCGGTTGTGAGTAAAGCTTGAATGGACTGATGAACAAATGGCTTTTTATCCAACTGCTCTAAAGGGGGATAATAGGTTTCCTGCCCCAATTTAGGCCCAAAACCAAACCTTTGTTCACCCAAGATTTTTGAAGTTGGGTAATAATTCATTGCACACTCCCTCACGCTCAATCTGTTCTAAGTGTAATCGCTTAGTCATCAAGCATAGGGAGCTTTACAAGATTTTACGTTAGATGGGTGTCAGGTGCCTATCAAGTTACAGACACGCTGTGTTCATTTTGAATGGGTGTCTATTTACGCCACATATACACAAACTGATCGTTTTGCGAGGTAATTTCAAAACCAAATCGGAGATACAACTCCCCAACACGGTTACCTTGCAGATAACACAGCTCTACTGGCTTATTAAGCTTTGAAGCGTGGGCTAAACAATCAGTCAAAACTTGGCTTCCAATCCCCTTGCCATGATATTCAGGCAGCAAGAAAAATCGACAAAAGTAGAAGTGGTCACCTTTATCTTGCAGCAACACACTGCCAATGGCTTTGCCTTGAAATTCAATCATCTCAGGTCTTTCTTCTTCCCACTCTTCGGCGTGTATATCTCGCTGGACTTGTTCATCCCAACCAAATACGGCTTTGATCGGTTCGAACTCCGCGGCCTTTTTAAGCTCGAACAGAAATTCATAATCTGATGACTGAGCAGGCCTTGTTGAATACTTCAAAATATCTCCAAAAGTAACTAGGGCGTCTTGCTTAAATAAGGTTTATTTAGGGTCTAGTTGATATCGCAATACTTCGTGTCTGTCTTGCTCTGAATAATACGTACTCAAGAACTGACCACCACACTTCTCAATCACTTTTTTCGAAGCAATATTGCCACTTTCACAAGTAATGATAGCGCTTTCTGTTAGCGCATGATGTTGTATCCAAGACAACATATAGCTAGCAACACCTCGCCCTCTAGCTTGGGGCAAAGTTTCATAACCTATGTGTCCGATGACGTCATAGATGTAATCAGTCGTTCCATGACGAACTCGAATCACACCAAGGATCTCGGCACAGTCGATACAAAAATAGGTAGAGGCTGGAGTCCAACCTTCTGGCAAACCTTCACCTTTAGAATAAGCAATACGCCTTTTTAAATAAGCGTCACTGCTATCAGAAATACCAGTGTAGATATCAAGCCCATCTTCAGCACAAGCATTCACATAATGATGAAAGGCTGTTGAATGCGATAAATCGGCTTTGACTATATCCATGTCGTTTTGAGATCCCAATTACTGTTTTTTTACGTACTTCGCAGTTACTAACATTTCACCGCCACCATCCAGTTTGCAATCTAACTGATGGTCTTTACCTTCGTTGATGCGGCGAATCACAGCTTTGGTACCAATTTTTAGTACGCTAGAGCTGCCTTTGACTTTTAAATCTTTGATGAAGGTGACTTTGTCGCCAGTCTCTAGCATAACGCCATTAACGTCTTTCACTCGTGCAGCTTCTCTTTCCAAACGTTCTTCTTCTGGATTCCACTCATAAGCGCACTCAGGGCAGATTAAGTTATTTTGGTCTGGGTAAACATATTCAGACTGACATTGCGGACAAGGAGGTAAAGACATACGTTACTACTTCATTTAAATGGAATTTATGTTCATCTTAATGGCTCTTGCCAAGGTTAGCGAGCATAAATGGGATCAATTACATCAAGATAAGTGGCGATAAGAAAGAGTGTCCCCAAAACGAACAAACACAGCAGTGAGCTGTGCTTGTTTAGAGGGTTACGATAAGCAGAGCGGCTTAACGTTCAACTTTAGGTGAATAAATGGAATACGCTGTGATTTGACCAGCGACGATCGCAGAGAACATAAATAGCGCCGATAGACCGATGCTCGGAATCGGCAAAATAGACTGCTCAAATACCGATTGGCTGGCACTCACTAGAACACGACTACCCGGAACCAAGATAATGATCCCTTGTACAATATAGATAGAACCCGTTAGATCCATCTTCTTCGCAATCCAAGTTCCATAGAGCGTAATCAATACTGTCGTTACCCAAGTACCCACTACCCAGCCACTATCAAAACCTAGATAGAATGGTCCCCACATACCGAGAACCGCAACTGGCAAGCCTAACAGGATATCGGTTGGGCGCGCATTAAACATCACACCGATAGAAACAGAAATCAGCACCAAGCCGGAAATATGCATCCAAGTCGGCACAGCATTAGTGTAATCAATGGATACCGCTTGCCCCCATACTGCTTCACCAATATTCAGGCCCATGATGATGCCAACAAACAGCTTTATCAGTGTTAAGGCACTCTGCCCCAGCAAACTGGTACCAGAGACTAAATCGTTAAAGGCCAAACACTCTAATGCATTGGCTATGGATAAACCGGGGACAAACAAAACGATCGAGGCTATACACAGTGCCCATACCGGAATCGGTAGCCCTGTGCTTGCCAAAAATGCCACGGCAATGCCGGTTAATAGTGCAGAGATAAATTCAACCGCAATCGCGCGGCGTGAATGGAGAACTTGCTGACATACCCAAACCATCAACCCAAGTAACGCAGAAAAGCCTACCGCTTCTAAAGTACTGCCGACCAACATCAGATAAGCAGGTGGAATCCCCATATTCGCCAGTGCGGTGATCCATTTAGAGTATCCAACTGGCTCTGGGACAGGTTCACTGCTTGGTTGATTGATACGAATAATGGTATTTGCCAACAAACTCAGGTTGATTGAAGCTGGCTTTAGACGTTTGAGGATAACGGCATTGTTATCGTCAGGAAATTGATAATTAATCGCGGTCGGTGTTGCTTGAATCATTACGTCTACACCATGCTTTTTAGCATAATGCTGTGTATATTTTTCAAGCTTATAAGGAGCACAACCACTGCGGTGAAGTGTATCGCCAATTTCAACAATTTTGTTAATTCGGTACTGAGAAGGCATGGGTATTTTAGGGGAAACAAAATGTGCGGCAAATGTACCAGACGATAGACGGAATGACGAGGTTTTTGCGTAATTTATCAACTAGATTCGTCACTTTTTTCTTCGAACACTCAAAAGTACGAATGACTCTACTCATTTAGGATTAAGCCTATGAATAATAAGAATTGTTCACAAGTTAAACATATGCATCCATATTGTTATAAACAGACCGTTAAGTCTGCTCAAAAACCCCGCGTGTGTTAACGAGATTATTCATAAATTTCAGGTTAAATACAGAGCAAAGAGCAAACAATGCAGCAGTTTATAAACCAAGATTAAACTTCACCCAAAGCTAGCGGTAGTCATAGCATTTAAGTACAGAGTGCTTAACGAGAGTTTAGTCACACTTTATGCAACCACGAAACAGCAGACATGATTGAAAAACTAGCGGAGTGGTGGTTATGCGAGCACTTAGAATAAAAATGGAAGAAAAAGGTTTCGTTTTCAGTTAGATGTGGCATTATCAAACTCGTTAAGACGATGTGCGTGCATCGTATAATGGCTATTACCTCAGCCTTCCAAGCTGATGATGCGGGTTCGATTCCCGCTGCACGCTCCAAGTCTTCTTAATGCCTCAGTCTTACTCTTAAGACAGTGTGCGTGCATCGTATAATGGCTATTACCTCAGCCTTCCAAGCTGATGATGCGGGTTCGATTCCCGCTGCACGCTCCAACTCAAGTTCATCATTTATCCCCTCAGATCTAACCTAATTTTCAAAGATAATTTTAATACTTAGGCTTAATCCGCTAACTACTTAAACTACCTTTAGTTTCCCCCTTTACTACTCTTACTGTCTCTCAGAATTCTTCTAGTTTTATAATCTCGGTCAATGTTCGAATCCATCGTTGTGTTAATGTGCGCTCAACTGGAAACAACCATAAAATAATAAAAATGTTTAAAAGCAATGAGTTAACTATCAATATTGAGACAATCAATATCGCCCTGTCCAAAGTTGAAAACGCGAACAAAATTCAACTTAATACATTGAAAGGTTATGTGAGCAGTGAGCCTGAGCAAGCTATTCTTGCGTTTCGCTCTTTGAGTGAAGCGGAGTCTATCGACGATAAGCTTAAGAGAATCATGTCAGAGCTACCTCATCTGAGTAGCGAGGCTCAGCACTTACTGGAAACATCGATTCTTTTACAGTGATGAGAAAGGAAGATAAGTCTCAACTGACGCATTGGTATGAGTTAAGACTTATCTTTAATTTCCTAGCCCGATTGAATTTCTAATCAAACCAAGACCTAGTGATTAACGTCTAAAGCGTTACACTTTTCACCATACCCGCTTCTGCATGCCCTGGAATATTACAGGCAAATTCTACGTGATTGTCTCCATGGAAATGCCAAAGCAGCTGCTTCGCTTTGCCCGGTTTTACTGTCACTATACTGCCAGAATCATGAGCATGATTCCCCATATTTTTCATCATTTCACGATGCTCTAACTGCTCCGCGGCAGAACCAATCGAAAATTCGTGATCGATCTTGCCGGTGTTCATCACAACGAACTGCACCACATCGTTCGGCTCAATTTCAACCTTGTTCTTAAAGGTGATTGTCATATCGTCACTGAGTAAAACATGAACCACTTTATCCGGTTTTGCCCCCGTCGCAGGCATGCCTACTTCAGACATACCGTCCATGTTCATCATCATTGAATGATCCATCTTTCCACCTTTCATCATGCTGTGATTCATCTTCGAGTGGTCCATTTCTCCGCTCTTCATCATCGAGTGATCCATACCTGAGTGGTCCATCATCGAATGATCCATTGCAGCAAATGCTGTTGAAGCGGTGATTGTTAGGGCAATAGTAATGAGTGTCTTTTTCATGGTCTTTCCTTAAATTGATTCTGTTTATTTTGCTGGTTTTATATGTTTATGTGGTGTGCCCTTACCTACTCCTACCTCGCAAGTAAGGGCTTTTATAATCAGTACGTTATTTACTTGTCTCGCTTTGGATCTGAGTGACCTCACGCTGCTTCCATAGCTTGAATATCGCAGGAAGCACCAATAGAGTGAGCAGTAGTGCAGACGCCATTCCACCAATCATCGGCGCAGCGATTCGTTGCATCACTTCTGAGCCTGTACCTTCTCCGTACATGATTGGGATTAATCCAATGATTACGGTAAGCACTGTCATCATGACTGGACGCACACGAAGCCCTGCCCCTTCACGAATGGCATCAGTGAGATCAGTTTGTTGGAGGGTTTGCTGGTTCTGTTCAGCATCGAGCTTTTTGAAATGCCACGCTTGGTTGAGGTACACCAACATGATTACCCCAATCTCTACCGCAACGCCCGCTAGCGCGATGAAGCCAACACCAACCGCTATGGAGAAGTTGTAATTGAGGTAATGCATCAACCACAAACCACCAACCATGGCTAACGGCAATGTCAGCATGATCACCATCACTTCACCGACACGGCGGAAGCTCAGATATAGCAGCAACATAATGATGGCGATGGTGATAGGCACGACCACACTTAGGCGGTCTTTTGCCCGTTCCATGTATTCGTATTGACCAGACCACGCAAGCGAGTAACCCGCAGGCAATACAATTTGCTCGGCAACCACTTGCTGCGCTTCTGCCACGTAAGAACCAAGGTCACGACCGTCAATATCCACGAATACCCAACCATTAGGGCGTGCATTCTCGGTTTTGATCATTGGTGGGCCATCTTCGTAGCGGATATCCGCGACATCAGAAAGCGCAATACGGGCACCGTTAGGCGTAACGAGTGGCAAGTTCTGCAGCTTAACGACAGAATCACGGTAATCTTGCGGGTAGCGGACGTTGATAGGGTAACGTTCAAGCCCTTCAACGGTTTCACCGACATTCATTCCGCCCACGGCCGTGGAGATCACCTGCTGCACTTCTTTAATACTTAATCCGTAACGAGCGGCAGAGCGGCGCTTGATGTCTATCGTGACGTAACGACCACCAGCCACACGTTCGGCATACACAGAAGCGGTACCACTCACACCATTTAAGATAGGTTCCAGTTGAGATCCGATATCCTCAATAACGCTCAAGTCAGGTCCTGCTATCTTGATTCCGATTGGCGTTTTAATACCGGTCGCTAACATGTCGATACGTGTCTTGATTGGCATTACCCACGCGTTGGTTAAACCCGGGAACTGAATCAGATCATCGAACTCTTTACGCAGCAACTCTGTGGTGACACCGTCACGCCACTCATCTCGAGGTTTCAACTGAATAACCGTTTCAATCATGGTCAGTGGCGCGGGATCGGTTGCTGTCTCAGCTCTACCGATTTTGCCCCATGTAGTTTCAACTTCTGGGATGGTTTTGATTAACTTGTTGGTTTGCTGAAGCAGTTCACGCGCCTTACCTATCGAAATGCCCGGATAAGTCGTCGGCATGTACATCAAGTCACCTTCATCCAAGGGAGGGATGAACTCACTACCAAGTTTGCTGGTTGGGTAATACGCTGAAGCCATCAAACCCAGTGCAATCACAATCATCACTTTTGGATACTTGAGGCTTAAGTTGAGCAATGGTTTATACATTGCAACTAAGCTGCGGTTCACTGGGTTCTTGTGTTCAGGTAACACCTTTCCACGAATGAAGTAACCCATTAGCACTGGCACAAGCGTGATAGCCAGACCGGCGGCAGCCGCCATTGCATAGGTTTTAGTGAACGCAAGTGGCGAGAACATCTTGCCTTCTTGGCCCTCTAGCGCGAACACTGGAACAAAGCTCAAAGTAATAATGATCAGTGAGAAGAACAGTGGCGCACCCACCTCTTCTGCCGATTTACCAATGACTTGCCAACGGTTTTTATCGGTCAGAGGCGTTCGCTCGATGTGCTTGTGGACATTCTCTATCATTACGATCGCACCATCGACCATCGCACCTATCGCAATAGCGATACCGCCAAGGGACATGATGTTGGCGTTAATGCCCTGCCAATGCATAACAATGAACGCACCTAAGATACCGACAGGCAAGCTAAGCGCGATCACCAATGATGAGCGGATGTGGAACAAGAACAGCGCACATACAATCGCGACCACTATGAACTCTTCTGCCAGCTTCTTCCATAAGTTCTCAACCGCAGAATCGATCAAGGTTGAACGGTCATAGGTCGCTACAATTTCGACCCCATCAGGTAAACCAGCTTGTAGCTCTGCAAGTTTACTCTTAACAGAATCAATCACTTCACTGGCATTTTCACCAAAGCGCATCACGATAACGCCACCAACCGCTTCACCTTCACCATTCAGCTCTGATATACCACGACGCATCTGTGGTCCAAGGTTGATGTCAGCAATATCACCCAATAACAGTGGTGTGCCTTTGTCGGTTACTTTTAATGGCAGTGATTGAATATCCTCAATGCTCGTCAGGTAACCCGTAGTGCGAACCATGTGCTCCGCTTCAGCAATCTCGACCACTGAGGCACCTGTTTCTTGGTTACCATCTTGGATTGCCTTGTTAACTTGTTGAAGCGTCAGGTCATAAGCACGTAATTTGGCAGGATCAATCTGTACTTGATACTGCTTCACCATACCGCCTACCGTCGCGACTTCAGATACGCCCTCAACGGTTTGCAGTTCATACTTCAAAAACCAGTCTTGCAGGCTACGAAGTTCGGCTAAGTCGTGCTTACCGGTTTTGTCTTGTAGAACATAGCTATAAACCCAGCCCACACCGGTTGCATCTGGCCCGAGCGTTGGTTTCGCGTTTGGTGGTAAATTGGGTGCCACTTGGCTGAGGTACTCCAACACACGAGACCGCGCCCAATACATATCGGTATCGTCATTGAAGATGATATAGACGTAGGAATCGCCAAAGAACGAGTAACCACGAACCGTTTCGGCTCCAGGCACAGCCAACATTGCCGTAGTGAGTGGATACGTTACTTGGTCCTCAACGACCTGTGGCGCTTGACCCGGATAACTAGTTTTAATGATCACCTGAACATCAGAGAGATCAGGAATAGCATCAACAGGCGTGTTTTTAACGCTGTATAACCCACCGAACACGATGGCAACAGTGGCGACCAAAACCAAGAATCGGTTACTGATGGACCAACGAATGATTGCATTGATCATAGTTTGCCCTCACTCGCTTCTATAGATTTAAGTACATACTCTGAACCTTGCTTTGCCACTAGAAACCGGATGGTTTGCCCCTCAGAAAACTCGGATAAATCAAGGTCATCACTGGCTTGGAAATTCATCTCACCGGCTTTCCAATCCCATTCTAGCACTGGCTTATGATTCACTGTGATCATTCCGAAATCAGGCATTAACATGGTGATGTTGCCCTTCACCCACACTTCACCTGGCATTTGATGTTCATTAACCTTGTAATCAACCACTTCGTATTGGCCTGACTCCGTCTTCATCATCTCAAAATCAACCACTTGTCCGCGTTTAAGTTGACTAATGTCCAAGCCTTCTGCAAAGGTGAAGTTCATGACCATGCCCGGCCAATCCCACTCAGGAACGGGTTGGTGATTGATGGTTGCCATACGGCTGCCTTGCATAACATCTGCAATTTCACCTTTTGCCCAAGCTGTGTCTGCTTGTTCTTCTACACCATTGATTCGTGACAAATCCGCTGATTGGCTAGACTCAGAATCCAGCATGAAATGCGCTGACGTGACAATCCGTTCGTCTTGTGTGAGCCCTTGCAACACCTCGATCTTGTCACCCGCTTCACGCCCTACTTCAATGCGTGCCGAACGGTATTTACCTTCCCCTTCAGACAACACAACACGAGTCATACCGCCGGAATGAATAACCGAAGATCTTGGGATGGTAAGAACTTGGTCGTCACTGATGGGTTTCAGTGCAATATTGGCGAACATGTTAGGTTTGAGCTCGCCATTTGGGTTCGAGAACTTTAAACGAACACGCAAGGTTCGTGTTTTAGGGTCAAGGATCGGGTACACATAGTCGACAGTTCCCTGCCATTCTTTACCGGGGATCGCATCGAGTGTCATCTCGGCATTACTACCTGTCGATATCCAATGCGCTTGACGTTCAAACAATTCGGCATCGACCCACACTTCGCCTAGTGGCCCCGCACTGATTACCGCTTGTGCAGGAGAAAGATAACCACCTTCACGAATGTTGAGACTAGCAATAACACCATCAGCAGGCGCTTTGATTTCAATGGTTTGTGAAGCCTTGCCTTGGCGAGTGATAGATCGAATCTGGGCTTTATCAACGCCTAAGGTAATCAAGCGTTCAGTCGATCCTTTAATCAGTCCTTTGCGACCGGTTTTGTAGGCACTCAGCAACTCTTCTTGCGCCTTAACAAGTTCAGGGGAATAAAGCGTGAACAGTACATCGCCTTTGTTTACCTTCTCACCAACCGCATTGATATACAGCTTTTCAACCCAACCTGCAGCGCGAACGTTGGTTTGCCACAATGCACTCTCGTCGAATGCCACATAACCAACGGTTTCAATGCGTGGCGACAAAGCTTCCAACCCTACCTTTGCTGTTTTGACACCGAGGTTGTTTTCCACAGAGGCGTCGATAAACACAGTTCCGGCTTTGTCTGAACCACCACTTAAGTCATCGGCATAAACCGGGACCAAATCCATACCCATTGGCGATTTGCCCGGCTTGTCACGCTGATAATTTGGGTCCATCGGCGCAACCCAATAAAGAGGGTCATCACTTGAACTAGCTGCTGAACTTGTCCCGCTAGAAGCAGCCATAGCCGACATATCGTGAGTTGAATTAAAGAGAAAGTGATTGGCACCAAAACCTAATGCACCACCGACCAATAAAGCGATTGTTGCTACTTTTACTGATTTCATTGTCTGTTCCTTATTGATGGTTTGTCGCGGTAAGTTGTGGTTGTGCCACTTGATAATCAAAGCCACTGACGAGTGACGCGAGTTTGCTATTCACGATGTTGAGATCAGTAATCAAACGCTGTTGTTCTAGCTTTAGAGCAAGCTCGTCTGCCGTTGCAGAGATCACATCGTTAAATTGTGCGGTGTTGTTTTGATAGCCTCGCTCCACAGCGCTGATCCGTGCCGTCGTCTGAGGTAATAAGGAATTTTGGTAACGTTCTAGACGTTGGGTGAGGTTCGCCTTATCCACCAATAATGCATTCACTTGCGCGTTCATTTGGGAAAGTAAGGTGTCTTTCTGTGATTTAGCTGCGCCAACTTGGTACTGAGCCGCAGACAAGTTCTTGTCTTGTCGGTTGCCCGTAAACAGAGGGATGTCGACCGTTAGATAAGCACTCACAAGATCAGAAGCAGGTTCGCCCGCCATATTGTTCGCTTGTCGATAGGCGTACATCACTTCCACACCAAACTGCGGCGTATAAGCTTGCTCAGCCAGTTCTACTTGAGTTTGGTTAGATGAGATAGTCGCGTCCGTGATCTTAACGAGCGGATGCACCATCAACAGTTGATAGTGCTTGGTTGCATCGTTGTTGGTCGCTAACTTACTTTCCAATAACGACCAATCAATTTGATTAGTCGCATGAAGCATGCCTTCAGGATCAAGAGCGTGAGGCTCAAGAGTCTGAGAACTATTCGCTTGAGCCCCTAACCAGTCTGATCCTAACCACTCAGACAGTTGAGAGATGAGACGGCGTTGAACTTGTTGGTTGGCCTGCAGCTTTTCATCAAGCTTACTGACTTGAAGCTGAGCATTAAGCAGATCTTGCGCTTCGCTCTTACCTATCGAGTAATTGGTTTGCACATAGTTCTCTAGCTCAATCAAAAGGCGTCGGTTTTCACGCATCACACCTTCAGCGACTTGTTGATAACCCAATTCAAGCCATAACTGCGTCATGCTATTGGCAACGGTAAGTTCACGAGCCTGAACTTGAAGCGCTAATCCGTCCGCTTGCTGACCTGCTTTCTTCTGCTGGAGGTCTAGCGTATCGCCACGCTCGAATTGCTGCATCAGACCGACCGAGATATTGGTCATCGGGTCTTCGTCGAATTGAAAGCTATCGACGGGTAATCCACCGAACCCGACTTTGAGTTTTGGATCCATCAGGGTAGCGCTCGCAATACCGGTTTCACGCATCGCTTGAGACTGAGCAAAGTACTGTTTGCGATTGCTGTCTTGGTTCAATGCTATCTCAATCAATGTATTGAGTTGCTGTGTTGAGCTCTGTTGATCAGCGTGTGTTGAAGCAGGCGCAGCAGCGAAAGCACTGGCTGAAATAAAAGCAGCACTCGAAACAAAGGCAGCAGCGACCACAGCACTCGCGTTTATTCCAAACACGGAGGTTGTTGGTTTTATATTCACAATGAATATCCATATCTAGCGTTAAATAACGCATATAAAAGATTGGCGTATCAGATTTATGACTCTGATATCGCTATGTTTTTAGATATAGATTTATGCGGTGGGCGGGCGTAACAGAGATTGAGCGCGTGCGACTTTCTGCCCGATAATGACAGATTGAAAACGAGCTAAAGAAGAGACATATGGATTAGCGGCTTGAACAGCCTGAATTGGATAAGAAGTTGCAGAACACACTGAGGCACAGCAATCGGCACTCGAACAATGATTACCCATCATCTGACTACCGTCTTCGCTCATTGAAGACATATCGCATTGAGCCATCAAATCATGGGCGCTCATATTAGAGTGTTCAGCGTGTACTTCTTCACTCATCACATGGCATCCCGCCATTGAGTCGTTAGTCGACGCATCGTTGTGGTAACAAGCCGATTTTCCCGAACTCATATCCATCATCATGATGTCAGTCATCATGGCTGATGAGCTTGAGGCATAGCTAGACATCAACATCGCAATGATGCTGCAAACAGTAATCCAAGTTGTTCGGAGTGTGTTTGTCATAGCTAACCTTTAAATTTATAAGACGACTATAAAGGTTACCCTTAGGGTAAGGTCAAGCTTGTTAAGCGTTATCTTTAACTAATTGATGAAATTTTTAACTAATTGACTAAGGATTATTCAACACGTCTTACACTAAAGTGAGAGAGTCGTTTGATTTAAGGAAATTTTCTTTAAAAATTATCCGATTACCTCGCGAAACCTCTATCTGTGTATTTTACTTAAGAAAGTGCAACCAAGATTCACGGATGAGAAAATGGCTAAAAACAACAACGTCGAAACACACAAGAAAAATACAAAAATAGAGAATGAAAAAAGCAGCGAGCTAAAGCCAAAAGAAACAACAAAGAAGAAAAAGCTCAGACTACATTCACACCTGAGGGTTAACATTCCACTCTTCCAGTCTCTCATGATGATCTTACCATCGTTGACTAAGCACGCTGAAGCTACCGAGGGGTCAGGTGATTCTATCCATGACATGGATTTAGCGGCGACAACTCCTGTTGCAGATGAAACCATCGTCGATAAACACGCAGGTGCGGCTCCCTCAGAAGCGACTCAAACAAATAAGAGCCAACAAAGCTCTAATACCACTGAAAACCAGGATCCTCATGGGACAAACACGCATTTAGTTCCTTCTCATCACCTATCGACGCTTTCACACCCGCAGGTTCATTACATCCCTTCAGTCTCCATGCCAACCATTTCAGCAGGAGGTAACGGTCAGCCAACTCATTCAAACACACCTCCTACACCAACTACACCCGTCACTTTTATTCCAGAAGTCATCAAGGGAACGTACGGAGAGCTTCATGTCGATGTAAACGGTCAATACACGTTCATTCTAAACCCCAACTCACCTCAATACATCTTGCTGAACCAACACCAGCAAGGCACAGATCACTTTGCGTTACACCTATCTAATGGCGCGAGCATCGTTGTTCAGATACCGGTAACGGGTAACCAAGACTTGCCAAGTATTTCTGGTGATTTAACAGGGGTCGTTACCGAAGACCACAATGTCGATTCACAAGGTTTACTCCATGCAAACGGTAAGATTGACGTCATTGACCCTGACCAAAATGAAAGTTCGGTAACCCCAGAAGTTATCTCAGGGAAATATGGCTCATTAACCATAGACGCGAATGGACACTGGCAGTATCAAGTAGACAACTCGCTTTCTAACGTTCAAGCGTTGACCGGGGCGACCTCATTGCATGAAAGTTTCACAATCCACACAAAAGATGGCACGCCACAAACCATCGACATGACGATTGGTGGTAACGATGACAATGCGGTTATCACCGGTGTGGATGCAGGCTCGGTTATAGAAGACCTAACAACTCAGGTACAGGGCCAGTTTTCGGTAACTGACCCAGACCTTGGAGAGGATCATTTTCAAGCCTCTCAAGTTAATGGCCATCTAGGTACATTAACCATCGACAAAGATGGTGCGTGGACTTACGACCTCGATAATACCAATCCAACCGTGCAAGCCTTGGGTAAAGGCGCGACTGCCACCGATACGGTTACCGTGCATTCGGCAGACGGCACGCCACATCAAATCACAGTTACTGTTAACGGAACTAACGATAAAGCTGTAATTGGTGGTACTAGCTCCGGTGCTGTAACGGAAGAATCTCAACTACAAACATCCGGAACGTTAACGATTACTGACGTTGATACTGGTGAAGCGCACTTCTCCAATACTGATGTTGCCGGTGCTTTAGGTACGCTCCACCTCAAAGATAATGGGGCTTGGACTTACGATCTCGATAACACCAATCCACAAGTGCAAGCCTTGGGCAAAGGCGCGACGGCCACTGATACGATTACCGTGCATTCGGCAGACGGCACGCCACATCAAATCACGGTCACAATTAACGGAACCAATGACAAAGCCGTCATTAGTGGTACTAGCTCCGGCTCAGTAAAGGAAGAAACTCAGCTACAAACATCCGGTACATTGATGATTACTGACGTCGATACCGGTGAAGAGCACTTCTCCAATACAGATGTTGCTGGTGCTTTAGGCACGCTCCACCTCAAAGATAATGGTGCGTGGACTTACGATCTCGATAACACCAATCCTAAAGTGCAAGCCTTGGGCAAAGGCGCGACGGCCACCGATACGGTTACCGTTCATTCGGCAGACGGTACGCCACATCAAATCACGATCACAGTTAACGGTACCAATGACCGCCCTGCTATCTCCGGTACTTCGAGTGGCTCAGTGATCGAACAGGGGTTGAGCACGGCAGGAACCCCCGATGCGACAGGGAGTTTAATCGCAACTGATATAGATAAATCAGACACCATTACGTGGGCAGTCAATCAACCTCAAGGCCAATGGGGAACACTATCGATTGATCAGAATGGTCATTGGCACTATCAGCTAGACAATTCGACCGGCGGTACCGCGGATAAACTCGCGGCTGGTGATCATAAGTCTGAATCATTCTGGATCACCGCTACCGATTCAGCTGGAGCAACAGTTCCTCATAAAATCGTTATCGATGTGCAAGGTAGTAACGACAAACCAATTGTCAGTGCGTGGACTCAGCTTCCTGCGGGCAAAGAAGATCAACCTGTAACCATAAAAGCTTCTGATTTGCTAACGCATGCAAGCGATGTTGATAGTAGCGATGTTTTGCATGTGACGAATCTACAAGCCACACACGGTAGCCTGACTGATAACAAAGACGGCACTTATACCTTCACGCCAGACAAAGATTTTAACGGTGAAATTCGACTCACTTATGACGTCGTTGACGGCCATGGTGGTAGCGTCAGCACTCAGGCTAAGTTCGATCTCACCGCAACTCCAGATAATGCGATTATTACCGACGCACAAACCAATGCAAACTTACGGGGAGTGACAGAGGATCGCGGTTATATAGATACTCACTACCAATTACATTACGACGGCAAGTTAAACATCCAAGACCCTGATGCGGGAGAGGCTCAATTTGATCCAAATATTGGCCCACAAACCTATCAAGGTTATGGCTACGACACCAAACTGGGTGGGCACATACTGCTAATGCGCGACGGTCACTACACCTATACCCTCGACAACCGCAATATACAGAACTTAGCGCAAGGTGAAGTGAAACACGATTCAGCCGTTATACGCTCAGCAGATGGTACAACGCATACGATAGAGCTAACGGTTCATGGTACCAACGACGCTCCTACCATCAATGCACAGTCACACTCAGTGACTGAAGGCAGAAGCGTGCTAAATGGACAAATGGTTGGTCACGATATTGATACAGGCGCAACACTGACTTACAGCGCACCTCAAATTGATGGTTTGGTGGTTAACCCGGACGGCAGTTATAGCTTCAACCCAGCTCACTCTAGTTATCAATCGTTAGCATCAGGTGTCACGAAAACGCTGACTGTTCCCGTAACAGTCACAGACGAACATAATGCGAGCAGCACACAAAACCTCTCAATAACGATTACAGGGGTTAATAACTCTGCCGTTATTGGCGGTGTCGACACGGGTGACGTAACCGAAGGTAATGCTGGACAGAACATGTCCCCAGATTATGCTCAACCGGGCATGGCTCACTTAGTTCGAAGTACAATTGACGCCAGTGGTAAGCTCACTATTGCCGACACAGACACAGGTGAGGCGGAGTTTGATACACACGGACTTGGTTTTAACTACTCTGGTCAATATGGTGATCTACTTCTTCGAAAAGACGGAACTTGGTTTTATCACGCTGATACGGGGCAAATTCGTAGCACTGGTGGTCTCGCAAGCACCCGAGGAACAACCATCGACCAACTTGGTGAAAATCAAACTCTGACTGATACGATTACCGTATATTCTAAAGATGGCACGTCGCACGATATTGTCATTACGATTCACGGTAGCAACGACCGCCCTTACTGCGCTTCTGAAGTACAGCTCAATTCAGGTAAGGAAGACCTAGCTCAAACCATTACAGCAACCGAGTTATTGGCAAATACCGTTGACGTAGACGCCAACGATGCAGGCAAGCTCACTATCGCTAATTTGCATGCTGATCATGGTTCGATTCAAGACAACCATGATGGTACCTATACTTTCACGCCAACCAAAGACTATAGCGGTCAAGTTCATTTCACTTATGATGTGCAAGACGCTCATGGAGGTACCACCCACACTGGTGCGAATACCACTCTCGCAGCGACCCCAGACAAAGCCATTATCTCTGAAGTGACCACCGGAAGTGTTATTGAGGATGGGCCACATGCAACGCACAACAACGGCACCACGACTGAATTAGCTAACGGTCAACTTCAAGTCATCGACCCAGACAGCGGCGAAGATAAGTTCCAATACAGTCAATTTGGTGAGACTCGTATTCACGATCCATTTGGTGGCATGCTTCGAATTGATAGCGCGGGTAATTGGGGATATAGCGTCGACAACGCGGCTCTTCAACACCTAGCGCAAGGGCAAGTTGAAACGGTTACCTATCGAGTACACAGCTTTGATGGTACCGCTTACGACTTAAATATTGATGTCGTCGGAACCAATGACGCACCGACAGTCACAAAGGTCGTTCTTAGCAACGGTACGGAAGACACAAATTATCAAATGCAGGCGAGTCAGTTCGGATTCACTGATATTGACACTGGCGATACGCTTCACTCTATCGCGATCACCCACCTGCCACCAGCGGCTCAAGGTAAGTTTGTTCTCGATGGACACGATATCACCGCAGGTCAGAGCATCACAGCCTCCGCTATCGCTAAGCTTCAGTTTGTCCCTACGCCAAACTTTAACGGTGATGTTCAATTTAAGTTCACGGTTAATGACGGACATGTCGATTCACAAGAAGCAACGAATACATTGCATATAGATGCGGTTAGCGATGCTGCACAGTTCACAGGCCGCGACACTGGAAATGTTCATGAAGGACATACCTATACAGCGCCGGACGGTTCTATGTCTGGCGGATACGTCGATGATCGTTCACCAGATCATATGCATGGAAACATCGGTAAAATATGGAACGATGAAATACACACTGATGGCCACTTGAACATTGTTGATCCAGACTCCGGTGAGAGCCATGCTAAAACAGGCACTTACCAAGGTACACACGGACATGTGATACTCCAGAGTAACGGAGATTGGAGCTACTACGCTTCCATAGGACAAGACGCGACGGGTAGAAAAATTGACCATCTCGGTCAAGGGGAATCGATAACCGATACTGTTACCGTCAAATCGGCTGATGGTACCACTCACGACATTCATATCACCATTCATGGTGACAATGACCGCCCGTACTGCTCTTCAGAAGTTCAGCTCAACAGCGGAAAAGAAGATCTCGCACAAACCATCACAACAACTGAGTTGCTTGCAAATACTGTCGATGTGGATACTAACGATGCGGGGCAACTCTCTATCGCCAATCTGCGTGCGGATCACGGCACTCTAGTCGACAACAAAGATGGTACATTTACCTTCACTCCAGACCATAATTTCAACGGTAAAGTGCATTTCACTTATGACGTCAAAGATACTCATGGTGGGGTTACTCATACGGGCGCGTCTACCACGTTGTTACCGAGCAATGATGCTGCCACACTGCAACCGACACTCGCCTCCAACTTTGTGACTGAAGATCATCTAAAATCGGGGACAAGCACCAATGAATTATGGTCAGGTTGGAAAAACCTCGATATTCACGATATTGACTCGCCATCGGAAGCGAAAGTTACTCAAATAGAGGTCAACGGCGTTAAACATACGGTACCAGCAAACTTCGCGATGAACCTTGCAGGCGCCCACGGTACCTTCAACTTCACTCATTCAACCGATGGCCACGATAAATGGAGCTACAGTGCGGATAATAGTCATACTGAAGTTCAATCACTGAGTCATGGCGATTCACTGACTGATACGATTACTCTGATCACCGCAGATGGAACACGAATCCCGCTGACAGCCAAAATCTTAGGCACTGATGATCATGTGATTATTGATACGCCTGACGCATTAACGGCCGCATTGGGAACGGCTATTGAAGACAAGGTTACCTCTATTTCAGGCACCCTACTCGCGCACGATTCCGACAGTAAAGATTCCGTAACATTCAGCGCTGGCGATTCTACTGTCGCCTACGGTACGCTTCATATTGATAGCAATGGACAATGGCATTATGACCTAGACCATTCAAAGGCCAATGCACTGCAACAAGGTGAGACTAAGGCAGAAGGTTTTGATATCACTGCAATATCTACTGATGGCTCAACCGCAACCAAACATATTGAAGTGCTAGTTCAAGGGAGTAATGACAAGGCAACGATATCTGTCATCTCAAATCCCGATGTGTATGAAGATCGTTCTTCAACGCCTGTCGAGATCATATCAGGGAAACTGAGTGCCCTCGATCCTGACCACGACCAATCTGCATTCTCAACGGATGTGGGCAAACGCCATGATCCATTTAACAGTGGCGTTCACGGTGGTCTTAATATTTCCAAAGATGGCTCCTGGACCTATACCGTTAACAACAGCCAAATTCAGCAATTAGCTGCTGGGCAAGAGGAGCATGTCCAATACAACGTGCATACTGTTGGCGGTGATTATCATGTTATTGATATTAAGATTGTAGGAACCAACGATATACCAACCGTATCGGCAACCACTCTTGCCCATGGCACGGAAGATACACACTATCAAATGCAGGCAAGTCAATTCGGGTTCACCGACATCGATACAGGCGATACGTTACACTCTATCGCAATCACTGACCTGCCACCCGCGGCTCAAGGTAAGTTTGTACTCAATGGGCACGATATCACTGCTGGTCAAAGTATCGCGACTGCCGATATCGCCAAACTCCAGTTTGTCCCAGCCACTGACTTTAACGGTGATGTTCAGTTTAAATTTACCGTCAATGATGGACATGCTAGCTCTGCAGAAGCAACCAACACATTACATATCGACGCGGTTAACGATGCTGCACAAATTACGGGGAAAGACTTTGGCTCTGTCACCGAAGACCAAAATGTTCACTCTTCTGTACAAGGCAATTATTCATATAAATTAGAAGCTAAAGGCCACCTTACAGCCGTTGACCCAGATGCTGGAGAATCAGGCTTTGATTACCACACGCTGATCAGCGCTCCCTCACATCCTAACTGGGCACCCTACCGATCCGCACTTGGTGGTGAGTTAGAAATAGATCAACAAGGAAGATGGCACTATTACATCGATAACCGTAAGCCAGAAGTTCAAAGTCTAGGTGCAGGTGAAACGCTCACGGATACCGTCACTATCCAATCTAAAGATGGGACGCCACATGTGATTACTCTCACTATTAATGGCACCAATGATGCTCCCGTTTTATCAGTAACCCAAACAACTCCAACAACAGGTACACTGACCGAAACTGATGTTGACGTGAAAGACACTCACACCTTCTCTGCCGTCAATTCAACAGGTCAATTCGGTTCGCTATCGGTTGACCCGGATTCAGGCGCGTATGTGTATACAGCCAACGGTTCGGTTGCTGGGATGAGTTACAACGCAACTACGCACACATATCACGGCGCCGATGTGTTCGAAGTAAAAGTGTCTGACAATCACGGCGGGGAGTCATCGAAGTTCATCACTTTTGATGCCAACGGTCATGTTTCAGTTGTGCCAGGACAATCACCGACGATTTCAACCTCTGTGCCTTCCAATCCACTGGTAACGACAACGCAACCAAGTTTACCAGCAGGAACAAACACTCCGCCAAATAATGCAGTCACCGTCGACTTAGCGAAATCTAGCGATACTGGTACTTCCGATACCGATAACCTCACTAAAGACAGCACACCGACAGTCACCGGGCACACGGATATTCCTTACTCACAAGTCATTATTTATGATGGCTCAACACCTATTGGACATGCGGTATCTGATGGCTCGGGGCAGTATAGCGTGGCGGTAAGCAGCTTATCGAATGGCGATCATACTCTTTCTGCCAAAGCGTTAGCTCCCTCTTCAGTTTTACCAGCAACATCATCCATTCTTCCATTGCATGTTGATACTGTAGTGGCACCGCTTCAAGTCTCATTAACCCATGACACAGGAAGCAATTCGTCTGATTTGATTACTAGCGATGGTTCATTGACTATCACTGGACAAGAGACAGGCGCAACCGTTGAATACTCGACCGACAACGGAAACACATGGACATCAAGTTTCACCCCTCAACAAGGCTCAAATACGGTTAGCGTGAGACAAACTGATATTGCTGGAAATGTATCCACTCCAACATCTCTAACGTTTACTTATGATGATCAAATCGCTGCGCCTTCCATTGATTTGAAAGCGTCAACTGACTCGGGAGTTTCTACAACCGACGATCTTACGAACATTCATACCCCGATAATCACCGGTACGGCTGAGGCAAACTCAGCAATTTCCATTACCGACGAAACAGGGAAAGTGATTGCTACTGGAACAGCTAATAGCAGTGGTGTTTATCAGCTGACCACATCGGATATTGCTGAGGGTAAACATACTTTAACAGTGTCTTCTACCGATGTAGCAGGTAATCAAAGTAGTGCGTCCCTACCCGTTGAAGTTGACTACACAGCGCCAACCATTTCAAACGTCAACTTAAAAACAGAAACTACCCATCAGCCGACATTTAGCGGTACTGTTTCTCCAGATACCACCAGCGTTGATATCGTCATCAAAAGCGGAAGCACCATTATTGAAACCTTACACGCGACGCTAGATGGAAAAGGTGGTTACTCGGTTGACGCTACTAATTTGCCAGACCACAGTTACACGGCATATATTCAAGCAACTGACAAAGCTGGCAATAGCACCGCATCTGGTTACGCAGGCACTTTTGATCGGTTCAGCGTTGATACTCATGCATCCGCGCCTACTATCAGCTTTGAAAGTACTGGCGCTGATAACCTTTATAACGCAGCCGAAGTTGCATCAGGTGCTGCGAGTACCATTACCAGTACTATTCACTTACCTTCTGACGCACATCCAAAAGATACGCTGACGATTAACGGACAATCTCACCAAATCACCGACGCTGAATTTTTGGCTAAATCCGTCAACATAGAAGTCGCTCCCGGGGCATCAATTACAGCCAATATTACCGATAAGAATGGCAATACATCAACTGTCACGAATGCTACCGCTCCGAGTGCAGATGTTACTGTCGCACCGCTACAAGTCTCGTTAACCCATGACACAGGAAGTAATTCGTCTGATTTGATTACTAGCGATGGTTCATTAACTATCACTGGGCAAGAGGCAAGCGCAACCGTTGAGTACTCGACCGACAACGGAAACACATGGACATCAAGTTTCACTCCTCAACAAGGCTCAAATACGGTCAGCGTGAGACAGACTGACGCCGCAGGAAATATATCCGCTGATACTTCGGTTACTTTCACACTCGATAATACGATTGCTGCGCCAGCGGTCTCTTTGCGCAACGACACTGGGCGACACTCGGTTAACACCCCAGACTTAATCACTAAAGACTCTCAACTTACAATTCAAACGGAAGCAGGAGCAAAAGTAGAATACTCGAATGACGGCGGACACACTTGGACAGCTGTGTTCAATCCAGTTGAGGGGGTTAATGACCTACAGGTAAGACAGACTGATATCGCAGGCAACGTATCGCCAGTGACGCACTTTAGCTTCACCTTGGACACCACACCCGGCACAATCACAGTAAACCCGATATCGCAGGACAACGCATTAAATGCCGCAGAGAACAACCAACCATTAGTGATCACCGGCACGACATCCAACATAGCACCAGGGGATGTCGTCTATGTCGTCATCGGCAATAAACACTTTTATGATGCAACGGTAAAACCAGATGGTACGTGGTCATTAACTCTAGGTACTTCTATACATCAAAACATAATGACGACCGATCGCGATTACTCAATACAAGTTGGTACCGTTGATACGGCAGGTAATTCGACGCCTCGCATTTCGACCCACCTGCTAGTTGATACGCAGAGTCCGATTCCACATATTGCAGTTGACTCAGTGACACAAGATAACGTGCTCAATGCTGTTGAATCTGGTCAAACTATCGCGATAACCGGAACAGTAACTGGCGATTACCAAGCAGGTGATATCGTCAGCTTGAAGATAAACGGTGCAACCATTTCATCACTCACAGGCTCAGTTGATTCGAGTGGACATTTTTCTATTCCAGTGGCTGGTAATGTATTGGAACATGCTAATATTCATACTAGCTATGCTAATGGTCAGTCTGGCTCGATACACTCAATAGAAGCCACCATTATAACCACCGATGCCGTAGGGAATGTGGGCAGTGCGACGACAGGTTCCCAGGTATTCAGCGTTGATACTCATGTTAGCCTGCCGACAATTACCTTTGAAAACCCTGGACCCGATGGGCTTTACAGCAAAGCAGAAATAGCCCACGGGCACCCCAATACAGTCACTGCGACAATTACCCCACCGGGTGATGCTAAGGTTGGCGAACATCTCGTTGTTAATGGACAAGATCACGTGCTGGATGCTCATACACTCCAGCATGGGTTACAAATTGAAGTAAACCCAGGCTCTCAAGTGCAAGTCACCATGACAGACGAACACGGAAATACAGCGGGTAGCCAAGGTGTTGCCGCCAGTGCAATCCCAGAGCCGATTGTTGTTAAACCACCATCAGGAAGTCATCAAGTGTCCGGTACACTTGGTGTTCCACCTCTTGTCCCATCTCAAACGCCTGTCCCATCGGCGCAAAACGGTTGGCGTATCCATCTACCTAATGGTCAGTATGTAACAAGCCATCATGGGCAATATGGAACGTTAACCATTGACCCTCAAACCGGTCATTTACATTACCAAGAGCAAGCACAAGTCCACACGGGACCACATGGCAGTGCTTCAGGGATTGGCCAGCATGAAGATAAGTTCGAAATCGCGCTACAAGGGACAAGTCAGGATGAGGTAGTTGCCCACGTGAACGTTCAAATTCTCAGCCATGGACCAGGGCATAGTGGTAAACTTACGATTGGAACTGAGGTTGTTGATATGACGATCACACCTATTGTCCACGCATCTCACCCGGCTCCACCTCCACCACCGCCAGTTCAGCATGACGAGCCAGAGATCGCCTCTCACGAGGACTTCACGTTTACTGTAAGTGAAGACACCTCTCTAGATTTATCTCAGCATGCTCATCAGGAGCCAGACCAGAAAACTGACCACCATGGTGCTGCGGATTATTTGGATGCTCTAGGTATTCAGCCGAATGCATCGCCTACCACGGGGCACGATCAGCCTGCTGACATGGACATAGTGCTTGCACAAGTCGACCAACAACATGCTGCAGATTACGATCAAACGCATTTGGATATGTCGGATGCACTTGAACACCATGATGCAGCCAATAACCACAACCAAGATGATGAACACCATCATCACAACGACTTAGATGGACTACCAGACATAGACCCAAACAACTAATGATTGGTAGTTAGTCATTAGTGAAATAAAACAAAAGGGAGCACGCTATGTGCTCCCTTTTTAATGATTGTTTCTTGTATCGTTCTAGACAAGGAATGATTGTAATTCTTCGAGTTACCTTTCACCAAATGCAACGCTGATGTTGGTGTAGATCGGCTTCCAAAGGTATTGAAACACCGACTTCTCGCCCGTCGTGATATCTACCTCACCCGTCATGCCGGGGAGAATAGAGAAGCTTTCAGGGTTATCACGGAAGTATGGCGTTTCCACAGACACCACCACTTCATAATAGATTTCACCTCGTTCACTTTGGCTGGTGGTCGGTGAAATACTCTCAACCTCTCCTTTTAAAGCACCAAAACGGCTGTAATCAAACGCATCAATCTTGATTCGAGTTGGCTGGCCTACGTTCACGAAACCAATATCTCTCGGAGATAAACGAGCTTTAAAATCCGCTTTACCGCCTACAGGAACAATCTCCACCACAGTCCCGCCCGGTTGAATAACGCCGCCGTTCTGCGTACTTGGCAGGCTTTGTACTAAGCCTTGTAGCGGTGACACTAACATGGTGTTCGTCAATTTCGCTTGGCTTGAACGCACTCGTGCATTAAGTGCCGACAAATCTGATACCGCTTTAGATCGATCGTCACTTACTTTTGCTTTAGCCTCCGCAAGAAGTTGTTCGATTTTTTGCTCATTGCTGTCTGCTTGCTTAATAAGAACCGACTTCTTACCGCGAGCTTCTTCAATTTTCTGCTCTATGCTGGCCAACTTTTGACGCATTTCAAGCACGCGTAAACGCGAGATGTTCCCGGCCTTATAGCCTTTTTCTAGGATATTCAGTTCTTGCTTGGTGGCACTTAGCTCTTTGTCATAGCTAGGTAGAGACTTTTCTACGACACGAAGCTGTTCTGCTATCTGCTCACTGTCCTTTTCCAGTACAATGCGCTTTTGATAGTAGAGCCCTTTTTGAGCATTTAACTGCGCCTTTTGTTGGCTAACGATCTCCGGAAAATCAATTTCAAACTCACCAAAATTCGGTTCACGATTGTCTAGCAAAGCGTTCATACGCTCGATACTCGCAAGCAAAGTTACTTGCTGAGATTTCAACTCTTCGAGAGCTGTACGCTGGAAAGTCGCATCAAACTCAACAAGCGGCTGTCCTTTCTCTACCAGTTGACCCTCTTTAACGAGAATTTGCTTTAACTTACCGCCAATGGCACTTTGTAATACTTGCTTTTCCCCTTCAGGAATCACCGCACCTTTTGCTTTAGCGATTTCATCCACTTGGGTGACCACAGACCAAGTGACAAAAGCAATAACACACAAGGCAACGGACCATGTCGCCAGCGCCAATGTTCGAGCTGTATTTTGTGATTCAACAAGCTCACCGTAACGCTTGCCAGTCTCGATAGGTTTTTTAGCCATTAGCGACTCCTTGCTTTGACTCTACTTTTTGCTTTGGTAACTCTTGTGTGTCAGATAACTGCTGTTCTTGAGACTCTGATGGCTGCTCCAGAGGACCAGCATAAACCACTGCCCCCTCATCTAACACCACGACTTTACCAGCGAGCTTAATCAAATCAGGATCGTGCGATGTATAGATCACCGTTGCTTTTCCTTTCTTCGTCGCTAAGAACTCACCGAATACACGTTTAGCATTGGGATGGCCATCAGGCACCGGGTTATCCATTAGGAACATCGGGTAGTCATACACCAAAGCTTTGGCGTCAATGAGGATCTGAGCGACGGTACCTGACAACATGTCAAACAGGCTATCCGGCTGGATGCTACTGATAGAGGTATCCAACCCATCTGGTAAGGTGGAGTACCAGCGCTTGCCGCCAACCATTTCAATGGCTGATATCATTTTCTGCTCTTCAACTTTATGCCCATCACTCAGCCACTCTCGAATACTCAATGTAAGTAAGTCGGGGTAAGCGGCACGAATGAAACACCAGTGTCGATAGAGCTGCGGATCGTACTGAGCAAGGTTTACCCCTTTCAACTCAACCATGCCGTTTTGAATAGGCTGTAATCCGGACAACACTTCAATTAATGTCGACTTACCACTGCCTGAAGGGCCTGTAATCGCGACAATATCCCCCGCTTCAACATCAAAACTTACCCCATTCAATGCAGGGCGACTCTGTTTAGGATATCGGAGAGTCACTTGATCTAACTTCAAGCTCGGAGCAACCATTGGCAATGGATGATGCTGGTAACTGAATTCACGTTCAGACGGCTGAGACAGAATACGATTTACCTGCAGCTTAGATTGATTAAAGCTATTAAAACGCATCGCACTGTTTGCCAGCACCTGCGCAGGCCCAGTCACTTTGGAAATCAACATCATTGATGCAATCAAACCACCAGGCGTCATCACTTGCTCGAAAATAAGCCCAATACCTAAGCCCATAACAGCCAGTGTTGAACCCACTCCAATAAAGTAATAAATCGAGGTGTATCGACTTTGCAGCACCGATTGATTAAATGTCACCGTAGAGGCAAGCAGATTGGCCTTTTGGAAACGTTGAATCCAGTGCTCTGAAAATCCAGCACTACGAATAAAGGCAAGCTTAGACGTCAACTCATTAGTCATGTTTTGACGATTAGTGCCTGCAACCGTCGATTGCATTGACCGCTTACTACTCGAACGTATCGAACGCTTAGCTAACAGGTAATACAAAACTAAAGAGACGATTGGAACCAGTACTAGCCATCCACCTAGCACTCCTATCGCAAGGACAAAAATGGCAATGAAAGGCAAATCAAACAACGCATTACCAAGTGGTCCTGATAACACACCTGAAATACGCTCAGATAACATCACTTGGTTTTGCTGACTAGACGAGGCCGTTTGCTGGTTTTGAGCATAGCTATTTCTTAATAATCGCTGCACAAGGGATTGAGATATCTCGCGGCTAACTCGGTTAGACACAGTAGCAAACACTCGACTGCGCAATGTTCTTAACCAACCCATCATCACAAACAACAAGGCGGCACCAATGGCAATTCCTTGCAGTTCGTGCCCAGCATCGCCACCAATTACATGGTCATAGATCGACATCGTGATAAATGGCACTGCGAGAGCAAATAGATTGGTGATAAAGCTGACCAAGAGCAATTTAGGAATGATAGGACGAAAAGCATGTAACCGTTCACCAACCCAATCCGGAGAAGCCTTCTCCAATGGCGCCCCTTCGATCACAATGCAAAATTGAGGAACCTCTGAAACGTCTTCATTGCCATCAACAGCCACAAACTGTTTTGACTCCAAGTGACCAGAAACCAATTCACTTTCACTAAGAACTAGGAGAACTAATTTGTGATCGCCCACCTCATCTAGGTTAGCAACCAAGCGATATGGCAATGCAAGCCTATCAAACAGGGCAAACATATCATCTATTGATTCAATGCCGTTCTCATCAACCCATTGACGAGCGAACAGTTGGATATTCGCATTTACTTCCAACGCCTTGAGTACAGAAAGGCTTTCAGTTTCCAGTCGGTTCATCGGCTCATGTTGACCGTCTGTTTCGCCATGGCGATTAGCATCTAAACGATTCATGCAATGACCTCCTGCTTATTAGAACTGTCTTCGGCAATCGAACCGTTTTCTACTGTAATTGTTCGACTCGCTATTTCGCGAAGTTTTGCATGATAGCTCACCATCAATATGGTGCGCCCTGCCAATACTTCTTCGTCCAGCACCTTAACCAGGTTCCCGAGAGCATTGAGATCGAGCGATGAATCCGGTCTTTCTAGCATGATAACGGGCTTGCCACTCGCTAATTGAGCCGCGATATTGAGCATTTTAATGTTGCCCATACTCAACAAAGAGGCACTTGTATGGCCGATTTGTGTTTCTAACCCATCAGGTAAACGGGTAATTTCTTTGGTTAATCCTAAGCGCTCAGCGTAATCATTGGCGCTTTGTGTTCTCTCAGGATCAAATCCACACAAATTGTCCAGAATCGTACCTGAGACTAACTGCCCTTTAACCCCGCAGTAAGCTGTAACTTGAGCGACAGATGCAATAGAAACGGCTTCGCCATTAATGAAGCACTCACCCGCGGCTAAATCATCAATCCCAGCAATCGAAGACAGTAAGTGACTATTGATGTGGCGATCTTCACTTTCTAACAACACCAGCTCGCCTTTATTCAGCGTCACATCCGCACTGGCGAGTTCACCATACCTTTCAACGGTGGCTTGCTTGATTTCTAAAGTCTCAAAGTCAGAGAAGTTAAGCTCAGAACCAGCGGACTCAGCCAGTGATAAGTCCCCTAACTTTTCTATTGCCTGATTGGCACTATGGATTGAATTAAGCTTGATTCGAACCCCAACCAGAGCACTCAGAGGCGCAACCGCTCTACCCGATAAGATGGAGCATGCTGCTAACCCACCCGTTGTTAATTGGCCATCCAATACCCACAAGCTCCCGATAATCACCAACAACACAGAAGTCGCGAGTACGGCAAGCTGAATACATTCTTGAGCGAAAGCGTTCTGTTCTTCTTTGGCTTTGGATTGAGAGCGGATATTATTGAGCGATTTAAACTGATTAAAAATTCGAGATTCAACAGCCTGACGTTTAATACCCTGAATAGTTTGACTAAGAAGAATTAAGAAGGCTTTTCTCTCCTGCTCATCTTTAGACGCTTCTTCACTTAAACTTTTCACTCGGATAGAAGACAGCCAGACAATACCAAGCGTAATAAGCCAAACTGCCAAAGGTATCACCACTAGCTCACCGCCGATATAAGCCACTAACCCAAGAAAGATCAATGCAAAAGGCAAGTCGATAAAGCCGGAGATTATTCCACCAGAATACCAATCCTTAACTTTGGATACCGATCCTAGTCCCTCTTCGACACCGCCCACACCGAGCTTACGAAGGTGGCCTGATGAAGCAGTCGTCACCCTTTCAACCAAAGTTTGGTAAGTGGCTTTTTCTGTATTGCTGGCCGCGGCAGACAAAAGCCAAGTGCGAACAAAACGTATGAGAGCTTCCATGGCTACGGCTAGCGTTGCCCCAGCTAAAAGCAGTGTGGCCGTACCATAGCTTTGATTAGGAAGAATGCGATCGTAGATCTGGAGAACCGTTAATGGAACGGCTAATGACAAGAGGTTAATAAGTAAAGAAGGCAGTAAGACTTTCCTTACTACCCCTTTGTTTTTTACTGACGTTACGGGCATACACAATCCTTATCCATGCTTATGAAATAAGATTGGTACACCATGTTGGGTATTGCAAGGTAACAAACTGATTTAACGTATTTTTCAAGATAAATATGACAAAGATCTTTATACGTAAACCCGTGTTTTTAGTTATCCCTTACAAACCCTTGTCATAATCAGTGATTGCCTGCTTTAACTTAGATAAATCTGAATCACACAAATACTGTCTCAATGACTCAAATTTCTCTGGTGGCCAGTCGTATATCTTCATTGAGAATAGCTCTTCGATAATAGACTTATCAAAGCGGTGTTTAACTAACTTCGCGGGAGAACCACCAACAATACTGTACGGTTCCACATCTTTGGTTACTACGCTGTTCGCAGCGACAACCGCCCCTTCTCCGATGGTCACACCCGGCATGATCATGGCACGCATACCTAACCAAACTCCGTCTTTGATATGAGTATCGCCCTTCCCGATGTAGGCTTCGTCGATCGCGTCCATAAATGGATACAAAGAGAACCAATCAATTCTGTGGGTGTGATTGCCGCCCAAAAGGATCACAACCTCGGCTCCTATGCAGACATAATCCCCGATGTAGAGCTCATCGATTTCCCAGCGAGGCTCCCACTGACGGCTGACCTCATCACCATGCAGATAACGAACGACTGAACGCTCAAACCCGTTATCCCAACAATCGCTGTAATAGCTATGTTGACCCTTGATGTGAATATTAGGATTGATGACGACCTCATGCAGCAGTTCGAATTTAGACCAATGCTTATTTTGCATTTCTACCTCTGATTAACTTCTTTAGTTTTATTCGTTTAAATATCAAAAGATTCGACGTTGAAGATCTAAACATGCACAAACAAGCGCCCCATAGGCACAAGAAAGGCTGGGGGGAACAGTGAGTGCCATACTTAAATCATAGCAATGCCGCTAAAACTAAGAGGCGTCAGTGGATTCGAGGTTGCTTTAAAAGAGGAAGTAATTTCACAGTATGCTCAAGCTAGGAGGAAAGTTCTGTTGATAATTTTATCGAGCTATTCTACCCATTAACTCCAACTCATTTGACAGAGAAATGTGATTAATAAGGTTTCAAATATCAGTTCATGTAGAGTCAGAAAAACAAGAGCCTGCGGTATTACACAGGCTCATGTTTAGCGTTATGTTCACGCTTAGCTATGGGTTAAGTAACTACATTTTAGCTAGCTGCACTTTTCTATCTTTGTTTACCACACAGAAGTTGCCGCGCTTAGTACGACACTTGGAACATCTCTCACACTCAACTGGGCTTCGGTCGCCCTCTTTCCAGCATTTGATTAGATGAGGTTCAGATAATAGAGGTCGAGAAAGTGCAAAGTACTCGATACCTGTATTATTTGCGATCTCTTCAATGGCATCAAAATCCGTTAAGCCGCCCACCGTGATAACAGGAATGTCGACGTCTTGGCTGATTGCGTGGCCATATTCATGGAAGTAACCCTCAGCTTGGATAGTAAACCCGTCGTGTGACTCGCCAATCATGGTGTCGGCTTTGCCATGAATGTTGCCAGAAACGACAATGCCATCAACACCTACTTCTTCAAGCTTTTTACACACCAAACGCGTTTCATCGAAGGTCACTCCCCCTCGAAAAACTCAGAAGCCGTCAGCTTAACCAAGATAGGGAAGTCATCACCAACCAACTTACGTGTTGACGCGTAGATCTCTAGCAAGAATCGCATGCGATTTTCCAAGCTACCGCCGTATGCATCTTCGCGTTGGTTATAATAAGGACTCAAGAACTGGTTGATCAGGTACGTGTGAGCAGCATGAATTTCTACACCATCAAAGCCCGACTGTTTCGCTCTTAATGACGCTTTGGCAAACGCATCAACGATGTAGTCAATTTCCTCTTTGGTCATTGCTTTACCCAGTGTTTGAGTCCCTTTTTCAGGAACCTCACTCGGTGCGAAGATCACTCGCTCTCCAAGGTCATACGTGGTTTTCGTACCGCCATAAGCCAATTGCATTACGATTTTAGAATCTTTGTCATGTACCAACTGAGTTAGCTTTTTATACTCCTCGATAAACGAGTCGTTATACATACCCATCATGCCAGCATTCGGCTTTTCTTCTTCAACAATGTTCGCGTAACCCGTCACGATCAAGCCAACCTCACCTTGAGCTAGCTCTTCATAGATAGCGTAAAGTTTATCTGTCATATGACCATCTTCAGTCGCCATATTTTCCCACGTTGCACTTCTCATAAAACGGTTCTTCAGTGTCATGGTGCCAATGCGGGTTTCTGCAAACAAAGTACTCAAATCTAATCCTCATTCAATCGTGTTACGCCATTGCCCCATCTAGTGTGAGGCTGATTGCGCGGATACTACAGAGAATAAGACAGGCAAAACTTAATCTAGATTAAGAGAGAGGCACTCTCATACAAGAAACAGGCAACATTTGCTTAAAATGGAAATCGTTGAGGAGAGAAAACAAAAAAAGCCGCTCAGTGAGACTAAACGGCCTCAAAACTTTTCACTAGATGGGAATACCTTCAGAAAGCAATACCGGGCTTTATCCATACTTAACGGTAGGATCAATACACGATACACTTGTCCGATACTCGCGTCGTTTGCCAGTAAGGTTTCGATAAGACGAGCTACTTCTTGTCGGTAAATCACGCCATGAACTTCCACTTGTTGAGAAAGTTCACCGTTACCCGTCACTTCACCATCTAACAAGCCACCGGGACGTAAAATCGTGTACTCCAACGAGCTCGACATTAACCACGCTTCCGCCAACGATTTTTCACGAACGGCAGCGCCAAATCCTTTCTTAGAGCGCTCTGACAAGTATTGCCATGAATCACCGCAACCTAAAGACGTCACCAATACAAAGCGCTTAATGTCATTCGTTTCCAGAGCATCAATCACATACCGGTGACCAATATAGTCCACTGGCACATCCGCTCTAAAACTGCCCATACTTGAAATCACCAACGCCGATTTCTACAACTCAGCCACCGTATTCTCAACTTGTTGCTTGTCGGTCGCATCGCAGCTCAGTGTTGTTACTCCAAGGATAGCCAAGCGTGGGTTCTTTTCTGGGTTTCTAGCAATCGCGATCACTTCAAAACCTTGTTGATGAAAGTGCTCGACCATTGCTGCGCCTAAGCCACTACCCGCTCCCCATACAACGACTGTACTCATAGATACCTCAAAAGAATCATGTTGTTCCTAATATTAACGACACAATCTAATCGGTTCTTTCGCTTAGATCAATAAATGCGAATAATTCTCAATATTAAATGTATAGTTCGTAGTCAGCGTATGGCTGCGTCAAAAGCACGCACACTTATCACTATTGAACATTGGTTCATTGAATTGCCCATACTTGTCTACTAAAGTAATTTTAATACAAAGACTTAGTATCGGTACTTATGAAAAAAGAGCGCATCCAATATTCTTTCGACGTGTGGCTGTTTATCCCAGATGAAGACAAGCTCATCATGGATAATGAAGACGTGATTATCGATAATCGTTTGTCTAAATTATTAGACTTCTTCTGTAAGAACCCTAACATTGTGTTCTCACGCGATGAGCTCATTAATGAGGTTTGGAATGGCTCAATCTTGACGGATCAAGTGATTACTCAAGCGATTTTTGAGCTGCGAAAAACCTTGAAATCGGCTGAACGACATTCGATGGGCTACATCATCACAGTCCCTAAACGAGGGTACAAACTTGATGTCGAGGTGCAAAAAAATGTCCTAATTACCCCATCATTGCAGGTCAATACGGTTTCAATCGATGAAGCTAGCACCATTGATACAGAAAATCACCCACCACAAACTAGCTCTTCTCAAAGTGAACCTTCTGCTGAACAAGGTAATGATGGCACCCTGAATGGCAGTGGAACAATCAGCGCTAATGTCACGCACCGAGACACTAGTATTCAAGATAATCAAACCAATACGACACCAAACTTGGCAGAATCAAAAAGCAATAATTCAGGTACTTCAACTGGTTCATCAACACACTTCGAACAGCCAAACTCAAGCCATCAAACACAAACCTCATCAACAGCTCAACCTAAAGAAAAACCGGCAAAAACCTCCCCTTTAGTGGTTGCTGTCGGTGCTTTGGCTGCAAGCGCTATCGTTATTGCCATTGGCGTGTTTTGGTGGTGGGTCCAATCACCGAACGAGTCATATAACAGTATTGATAGCTCGACCCTTGTTACCACAGAGCGAGCGTATTCAAGAAATCACGCTTCGGATTCTGACACTAAGTCGAGTGCCGTAACTAATCACCAAGTCATTGAAGAGCATAAAGCACACGCTACGGTTCATTACTTATCACTCGAACCCCGTTACATCTACGTTAGAGTGGATGAGAATTTAAAGAACAATGCCTTTATGCGCGGTATTGTTCATAAGTTGATGAGCTATGTTACGACCTACCGAAATTTTCGTATCATAGTGGACGAAACCTTAGTGCCTAACTCGGCAAACGTGGTCAGTTTTAAAATCAAAACAGAGGGCGACAGAGAGTATCTCGATATCACTTATTTCAATCGCATCTCTAACTTCAAACATTTAGGGCGAGACTACCTGATTGATGCCTCTTCTCTGCACAGCACGATGCGAACTATGCTCGATGACTTATTAGACTCATTTAATATCGACATTCAGAAAACCATCTTAAAGCAGCAAATCTCTGAGCTTCCAAAACAAGAAGTACCGTTGAGGCTGGCACTTGAGTCTCTGGGCCTCACCTTTATGACTCTGGATAGAACAGACACCTTAAAGAAGATCATCGAAGCCAACGAGCTTGAGCCTGATAACCACTTTCTAATGTCGAGTCGTTATTTGTATGAACTTGCCGATATCTTTTTATTGAAGTCCTCTCAAAAAGAGCAGCTTGTCAAAAAGTTGAATAATCGGTTTGGCGAAAAACTACTTTCAGCGGGAATTAATCCAACGTCTTATCGAGTCTACGATGCACTGGCCGCCTATTCCCTCACACAAGATAATCCGAATGAAGCTGAGCGTTATATGACGTTAATACCGAGAAACGATTACAACGTCATGTCCACCATCATATTGGCCAAGCTAGAGGAATCAAAAGGCAACCCGGCAGCTGCAGAAGAGTATTACTACGAAACCATTTTGGAGTCTGGCTACCCGGTGGTTTTGAAGGTTGCACAAACCCTATTCTTCAATAGCAATATCTCTGAGATTGAATCTAAGCTGGAAGTCGCCAAGTAATGTAGACACCGCCTTTATTGGCGGTGTTTCTCTTTGCAATACAGCTCAAAATGTCGCTCTATAAAGCATTAGTCAGAAGAACACCGACACCGATCCGCTCGCTGTTGTAGTCATAATCAATTAAGCTCTCACCATACCCCTTATAATACTGTACGTAGCCTTTTAGTCGCCCAAACAGAGGAAAACTCAGCGAGGTTTGAACGCCGCCATAACCGGTTTGAAAGTTGTAGCGGCCTAGTGCTGATAGCTCAAAGTCCTCCCATTTATAAGCCCCCGACAGCTCATAGTGTCCTAAGTAATCTTCAATGTCTGGATTGTCGTCACTGCTGCTAGATTCCGGAATACGATACCAAGGCTGTAGATAAACTAAGAAGTCATCTTCTATGTATCCTATCCCTGTATAGACTCGGTTCCAGCTGCGACTCAACTCCTCAGTTCTGCCATTCGATTCATGTTCTAGACCAAATCGAGAGAACCAGACACCATCACTCGATTCAATATTCAAAGGCGTTTCATAAAACAGTTCCGGACGATAGTTTGTCTCTCTAAACGGTGCTGATATATCAGACGAATACGCCTGCCAAAATGATTTCATCGTAAAACCAAAATAGATTTTGTCCTCTTGATTAAACACACCACTGTCCATGACAGGAATTTTAAAGCTTATCTGTAGCTTTATCTCTTCATCGCTCAGATCGTCGGCTTTACCGCCAAATCGCTCATCTCCGTACGGCTCAGTATTGACGCTTGTCATGTGGGTGATGGGCAAAATATAATTCAAACGATATGGCGTAATCACAAATGGGTTATCTTCTGTTGTGTACTCCAATTTCAATCGCGAGATCTTTTGCTCTGGTGACCTTTCGGATGAACCTGCATTTGCTTCTTTCTCTTTAGTCTTATCCTCAGCATCAGCCTTCAAGGCTACGCACTGTTCTTTTAGCCATTCGATATTTTGTTGGCTTTCCGCTTCAGATAAAGCGCTCAGAATACACTGCTCATAATTATCGTTGGTCGCGAGTACCGAACAACTCACACCGATAGCCAGCATCATTAACGTCATTTGGCTACAGAGTTTGTTTTTGCGCTTCATAGCCTTAACCTTGCTTTGTGTTTAGGTAAGTCACCTCAAAAGCAAAGTCGACCGCCTGCTTAGTGATTTGATCGACATTCTTATCAAGCATCTCGATCGTTATCGCTGATTTATCATTCTCTAGAACACCATTATCATTAACCACGAAGATACGGCGCCCCACCAACTCAGCAGAGTCATGGTCCTTTAGGTCTACGCTTGCGAGCACTCGAATTGAACGATCACGAGTACCAACCGCGTATTTGATAGCACCAATGATAGAGCCAACCGGAATAAACTCTGTGACGCGAATATCCTCAGGAATATCGTCAATGCCATACAAAGTGACACTGATATCCAGCATTTTGTTCTCTAAGAACTTGTTCTCGTATCCCTGTAATTTGTGCTCAAGTTTCTCGTTCACACTAGTCAGGATCTGCGCCTTGAACTCCTTCTGTACCGTCTTCGAGACACGCTTATCGATGCCAGAACTTTTAATCTCAACACTATTGAATTTGAACTGATTAAAGTGGTGTGAAGCACTGTCCTTTGCTACCCAAGACATTCCTGCCATGTCGTCATCAAACTGACTATCCACAAAATAATGCTGGGAATCGACGCTTTTAACTTCTTCCCGATTTGGTATTGAACTTGCGCAGCCAACGGTGAACAACGCTAACAGTGGATATAGGTAATGTAATCTCATGTGAACCTCTAATTTCCTGAATTTTGAGTGCACGAATCCCTAAGCGGCTAAGCTCATCAATGGGATTCGTGGTGATTAAATTTTCTTGTTTATGGCTGGTTTATTTGAACAGGCTCTTCACGCGAATCATCATCCTGTTCCTTTACGGTGTGGTCCGCCGCCAAATAGGTGTAGATCGTAGGGACAACAAACAAGGTAAACAGCGTGCCTACCGACATACCAACGGTGATCACCAAGCCAATAGAGAAGCGACTTTGTGCTCCAGCACCACTTGCAATCAGTAACGGCACAACACCTACGACCATCGCTGCGGTTGTCATCAATACTGGGCGCATCCGCACCGTTGCTGAACGGATAGCGGCTTCGCGGCGGCTGCATTTCAATTGCTCTTGCATCTGGTTGGCGAACTCAACAATCAAGATACCGTGTTTACTGATAAGTCCGATTAGGGTGACCAATCCAACCTCGGTGTAGATATTGAGCGTATCAATCCCCAAATACAGCGGCATTAAGGCACCAAAAATCGACAGCGGAACACTGGTTAATACCACCAGCGGATCGCGTAAGCTTTCGAACTGCGCAGCTAATACTAAGTAGATGATCACCAAGGCTAAGAAGAAAGTCGTGACTAATGATGATCCTTCTTGCAAGAACTGACGAAGCTGTCCGGAGGTGTCTGTGCTGTATGATTTAGGTAAGATCTGAGCAGCACCCTCTTCCATCACTTGGTAAGCCTCACCAATACTGATACCCGGCATCATTTTCGCTTCTATCATGGCACTGTTTAGTTGCTGGAATTGGTCCACTTTTGATGGTTGTACCGACTGACTAATCTCAATTAAGGATGCCAATGGCACCATTTCCCCTGTATTCGAACGTACGTAGTAGTTCTTCAAATCATTCCAAGAGTTACGATTCTCGTTCGGTACTTGAGTAATCACCTGATAACTACGTTGGTCCATTGAGAAATAGTTCACGAAGCCTTCACTGATAAAGCGTGACAGCACCGTACCAACATCTTGAGCGCTGACATTCATTTGTGCCGCTTTATCTCGGTTTATACGGATCTCAACTTGAGGCTTGTTGAAGTTCAGGTCGTTCTGTACATAGATAAACTTACCGCTCTTCTCTGCATACTCTTTTAGCTTTTCAGCATACTGGTAAAGGTCTTGATAAGAGCCCGTTGGCGTCTTCAATACCATTTGGAATGGTAGGCCTTGCGGTTGCTTCTCGTGATTCCCAATCTTTCAATACACCCAAACCAAAGAACGCATTGTTGTTCATGTAGCCGTTGTCTAGCATGGTCATTTCAACTTCGTCATTTTTGCCGATGGCGTCGATAAGAGCTGGCGTGAAGTGACGAATGTAATCAGTATTGGCTTGGGCAGGCCCTTGTCCCATCACGATCATTACGCCTTGATCTTCTTCCGGCGCTAATTCAGAAGCGGTATTCATGAACATGAACACCAAGCTGATCATCAGTGCCCCTACTACTGGCCAGATATAAACACGGTTATTCAGCACATGTTCTAACACTTTGCGGTAGCGCTCAGTCAAACCACCAATAACCGCATCGATCTTCTTAACGAGTTTTCCATCCAAAATCGACTTATTAAGTAGTTTTGAACACATCATTGGCGTGAGCGTGAGTGCGATAAAACCAGAGATCAAAACAGAGCCCGCTAAGGTGAAAGCAAACTCGGTAAACAACTTACCGGTTAAGCCCCCCATGAAGCCAATCGGCGCATACACCGCAGCCAAAGTAATGGTCATAGCAATCACAGAGCCTGCAATTTCGCGTGCACTGTTGATAGCCGCTTTAATTGGATTAGTACCATCCTCAAGGTGACGGAATGTATTCTCTACGACCACAATCGCATCATCCACCACCAAAGAGATCGCGAGCACCATTGCCAGTAACGTCAACAAGTTAATACTGAAGCCCATACTCAACATGAAGAACATCGAGCCAATCAAGGATAATGGAATGGTCACCAACGGGATTAACATCGCACGCATCGAACCGAGGAACGCAAAGATGACAATCACAACGATCAGCGCTGCTTCCATCAAAGTCTTGGCTACTTCTTCAATTGATGTCTCAATGAACTTGGTTGAGTCGTACACCACGTCGGCTTTTATACCATCAGGTAGACCCGCTTTAATCTGAGGTAATAAGTCATAGATACCTTCAACCACGGTTAATGGGTTAGATGTCGCGGTATTGCTGATCGCTGTTGCTACCGTAGTCACGCCATTAAACTCAACGTCCGAGTCATAAGTGGCTGCGCCCAACTCAATGGTGGCAACATCTTTCAAGTGCACCAGTTGCCCATCGTGGGCTTTGAGTGACATGTTTTTAAAATCAGCCACCGAGCTCGAGTCAGTATGAGCATTAATATCGACTTCGATATATGGGTTTTGTAACTTGCCTGCCGCGCTCACAATGTTGTTTGCTCGCAGTGCATTTTGTACATCGGTTGCCGTTAAGCCATAAGACGCCAATTTTTGAGGTTTCAGCCAAATACGCATCGCGAAATCTTGCTGACCCAACATATCGACTTTAGACACCCCTTCTACAGTTGAGAACGTCGGTTTGACCACTCGGCTCACATAGTCAGATACTTGCTCTGTTTTCAGTGTGTCGCTTGAAAAAGAGACATACAGAATTGGGGATTGAGAAGTCGATTTAAGAATACTTGGATCCAAGACTCCAGAGGGCAGCTTGTATTTCACTTGCTGCACCAGAGACAAAATCTCCGTCAATGCACCATCGGATGGATAACCTAACTTCAAGTAAACCGTAATCACCAATTTACCCAAGGCACTGTCTGATGTCATGTAGTCAATACCCGCTGTTTGAGCAATTTCAGCCTGTAGTGGCTGGGTCACATAACCTTGCACACTTGACGCACTGGCACCGGGATAGCTGGTGGTAATAGTGATCACACCCGTTTCAATTTCCGGGTACTGACGAACCTGCAGTGAAGTAAAAGCTTTAAGCCCCAGTACCACCAACACAAGGCTTAATACCGTCGCCAACACCGGACGTTTGATGAATACATCAGTAAATGTCATGGGATTTTCCTATTTACTTGGCTGCGCATGAGTAACAAGCGGTCGTTGATTGTTTACCAAAACCAAACCGCCGTTTTTAAGCTGATGCTGATTTGAAGTCACCACAACATCCCCTTCTTTCAAGCCAGAAAGAACACCAACATAACCACCCTGTTTTGGACCAATCTCCACTGTGCGCTGGACCACTTTGTATTCGTAAAATGGTGTTTCTGCCTTTTCTGAATCTTGCTTGCTTGAACTTGTGCTGGCTGAACTTGAAGCTCCAGAATTCGTGCTCACTTGTTTCGTTGAAGTATCTAGAACAAACACAGTATCGCCAGATAAGGTGTAGCTGATTGCCACGGATGGCACACTGATCACCGTGTTTGAATCGGAAGTGGTTAGTGTTGCATCCACATACATACCCGACTCCAACGGCACAGATTCAGTCGTCACAGCTCGTAATTCGATATTGTGTGTGTTCGCATCTGAACTAGGCTCAATAGCAGTTATGGTCGCGTGATAAGTGGCATCATTCGCTGCATCAGATTTAAACTGCAGATCTTGTCCTACTTGCACACTGTGTAGATAAAGCTCCGAAATAGAAAAGTCGACATACTGTTTTGAGTTATCTTCAAGATCCACAATCGCTGTGCTCGAATTGATAAAGTCCCCCACGTCTATTTTTCTGATTCCAACATGCCCAGAGAAAGGCGCTTTAACTTTCATATATTCAACCTGTGTAGAAATATATTCTAACTTCGCTGATTCGGCATTAAATTGAGCGGCTAGCTTATCCACCGAATTCTGAGAGACACTATTATTTTTCAATAGCCTTCTGTTTCTTTTTAACTCTGTTCTCGCCAACTCTACCTTTGCCAACTGGCTTTTGTAGTTTGCCTTCAATAATGCATCGTCCAACTTAACTAGAACGTCACCTTTATTAACAAATTGACCTGATTTAAAAAGCACCTCTTTTACTTGCCCAGATATTTGACTCGTTACGTCTACTGATTGGTTAGCATGGATATTACCAATTACATTTAAATGCTCATTCCAAACATCCTTATTGACAACTTCAGTTGTTACCGATACAGCTGGAAATTTAAAATTCGCTACTTTCTCTTTTATTATCTCGCTTTTTACATAATGAAAGCCAAATACAAAAGACAATAATATAAATAAAGCTGACCCAACAATTACGCCTTTATACTTACTCATGTGTTCACCTTGGTTTTGAAGTGCGACTATTTTAACTATCGGCAAACCCAATAAATCAAACTGACATAACATTGAAATCAACATATATAAAATAAAAATAAAACCAATAAATACAACAGTTTGATAAAAATTTATCAAGCAAAAATCATTTCCCGGCTTTATGGCGATTTTATTTGGAAATGATTTATATCCGACATCGATAGATATAATTCTCATCGTTCCTTAAACAACTAACTGAGAATAATATGTCTAATCAATCACACCACACCAAAGTCGCTATTAAAGAAAAAATGAAACGAGTATACGGAGAGGAAGTCAAACATAAACACAGCAAAGACCATTTGGAATATAGAGAACATCAGCCCTCTCATTCTGGTCAACCACATGGTGGTAATCGAGAAGGTCATAAACATTTAGTAAATCACCACCCTGATGGTCACCATGATAAGCATCACAAAGATAAAACCCATGCTCATAAAAAGTCATCTCGATTACACCATAAGACAAGCAACTCTTAGGTGCGAACAATCGATAGAAATCAATAAGTATTTATCATTTACAAGTTAACGTATTAATTAAAGTGAAATGTCGAAGGTGTTTCATTTAAAGGTTTATCATGTCATTTATTATTGAACAATTAAGAGACTATCCATTTATAGCTCTATTCCTATCTCTAGGACTTGGTTACTTAATCGGTAAAATTAAAATCGGTAAGTTTGAATTAGGTGGGATTGCAGGCTCGCTTTTGGTCGCCGTTGGGCTTGGCCAAATCGGCGGAATTACAATTTCCAATGAAGTAAAAAGTATCTTCTTTGCTTTGTTTATTTTCATGGTGGGTTACAACGGAGGACCGCAGTTCTTCTCATCATTTCACCTTTCATCACTAACGCGCTTATTCGCCTCATTCGTAATGACGTTTGTTGGGCTCGTAACCGTTGTTGTATTAGCTAAATGGGCAGGCCTAGATAAAGGTTTAGCGGCGGGTCTTGCTGCGGGCGGTCTTACACAATCGGCGATCATAGGTACTGCAGGTAACGCCATTGATCAGCTAAACCTTGCACCCGATGTCACCTCAACACTCAAAACCAATGTGGCGGTAGGCTACTCGATTACCTACATCTTTGGATCTCTTGGCCCTATCTTGATGATGTCTCTAATCCCAATGGTAATGGGTTGGAACATCACTAAAGAAGCCAAGAAACTGGCTGAACAAATGGGCTCAGGCAGCAAACAACTTAATGAAGGTGAATTCTCGGCACTCAACCGTGTCTCTTCTCGCGCTTATCAAGTCACAGCAAACTCAGTATTTGTAGGCAAGAGCGTTGTTGAGTTGGAAGAAGCGTTCGATTCTGATCTAACGATTGAAGCGATTTACCGCCAACATGGAGATTCAGACTCGATGTTAGATATAGCAAAGAACCCGATTCTGGCTGCCGATGACAAAGTCTACCTGACAGGTCTTACGCAAGCCTTTCCGAAAGTGACCTCTCTTGG
The DNA here is from genome assembly GCF_022398115.1 of Vibrio sp. Isolate22. Lineage (NCBI taxonomy): Bacteria > Pseudomonadati > Pseudomonadota > Gammaproteobacteria > Vibrionales > Vibrionaceae > Vibrio > Vibrio sp. Isolate22. The sequence continues at coordinate 57,385 of NZ_JAKEUW010000021.1, forward strand.
TATCGAGCTTGGCGAATTCAGCGAAGAAACCAATGTGGTTCACACGCAGAAAAAAGTCGTCCTCACCAACAAAAAGTTAGCGGGTATTACGCTACGTAAGCTTCACGATGAAACCAACGCACGTATTCGTCGTGGTGTTTACATTACTCAACTGTCACGTATGGGTCATGACATTTCGACATTGCCAGATACCGAGCTGCACCTAGGCGACGAAGTAACGTTAGTCGGTCAGAAAGACGACCTTGCCAAAGTAGAGAAGAAAATTGGCTATAACAGCCCGCTTCCAAGTGTCACCGACTTTGTGACCATGTCCTTCGGTATGGTACTGGGCTATCTGATCGGTGAGATCGGCTTCTCGATCGGCGGTTCGCATATTGCCTTAGGTTCTGGCTTAGGCTGTCTAGTTTCTGGCTTGCTTGTCGGTTACCTGAGAATGCGCACGCCGCGCTTAGGAAGCATTAACCACGGCGCTGCTAACTTTATGCAAACGTTCGGACTTGCAGTATTTGTTGCCGTTGTCGGTATCAATGCCGGTGCACCTGCCCTTACAGCCATCAAGCAAAATGGTGTGACGCTATTACTGCTTGGCGTGTTGGTCACCATGATTCCACAAATACTGACGTTCCTATTCAACTACTACGTTCTGAAAATCAAGAACCCAGTCGAAGCCTTAGCCGTTGTCGCAGGTAGCCGCAGCGCTAACCCAGCCTTCGCGTCTCTACTAGAGAAAACTCAGAACAGTACACCAGTACCGAGCTTCACCATGACTTACGCGGTTGCCAATATTTTCCTCACCTTGTGGGGGCCAATCATCGTCAACCTAATTACCAAAATTTCCTAGAGCAACCGCTCGTTGAAAAGAACAACCGCTTGTTCAAGAGCACACCTCTTGAACAAGCACCAAATACCTAATTAACGCATTTACGAATCAAAAATTTAAAGAGAAAAGACCATGAAACGCACAGATGAACAGCGCCTAGAAACACTCAGCCCATTCGAAGTAAAAAATACACTGATCGACCTTGCTCAACATTCACATGAGAAAACAATGATCAACGCTGGTCGCGGCAATCCAAACTGGGTAGCAACAGCGCCACGCGAAGCCTTCTTTCAATTAGGAATGTTTGCACTAGAAGAGTCAAAAGCGACCTTTTCTGACTATCAAGGCTTTGGCGGTATGGGAGCTAAAGAGGACATTAGCCTACGTTTCCTACAGTTTTGTGAGAAGCATGAAGAGCAAGAAGGCGTTCAGTTCCTTATTGAAGCCTTCCAGTTTGTTACTGAGCAATATCAAGTAGACAGCGATGAGCTGATTTATGAATGGGTTGGTGGCATTTTAGGGAATAACTACCCCGTTCCAGACCGCATGCTTAAGTATTCAGAGCTGATCGCTCGCAAATACATTGAGCAAGAAATGGCAGGCTCTCAGCCAGTGCCCTCAGGTAAGTTTGACTTGTTTGCTGTTGAAGGTGGCACCGCAGCCATGGTTTATATCTTCAATACGTTGAAGAGCAATCGCCTATTAAACCAAGGTGATACCATTGCGATTGGCGCGCCAATCTTTACACCTTACATTGAAATGCCAGAGCTTGAGGATTACTCGCTCAACAAAGTAGAAATCATGGCAACGGAAGAGTCAGCGTGGCAGATCCCTGATTCTGAATTAGAGAAGTTAAACGATCCAAGCGTCAAAGCGTTCTTCTTGGTAAACCCAAGCAACCCGGCATCAGTAAGGCTGAGTGATGAGACGCTGCTCAAGATTGCGGAGATCGCGAACCGTCGCCCTGAATTGATCCTGCTAACAGATGATGTTTACGGCACCTTCGCAGATAACTTCACGTCATTGGCTATGCTTGCTCCGAAAAACACGATTCTGGTGTACTCCTACTCTAAGTACTTTGGCGCAACAGGCTGGCGTTTAGGGGTAATCGGTGTACATGAAGACAATAACTTTGACCGTATGATTGGTGATCTTCCAGAAGGGACTCGAAATGCGCTTTCGACACGATACCAAGGCATCACTCTAGAACCGAGTAAACTTAAATTTATTGATCGCTTGGTGGCTGACAGCCGTGCCGTGGCACTGAATCACACTGCTGGCCTTTCTACTCCGCAACAAATCCAGATGACGATGTTCTCGCTGCTATCTCTAATGCAAGGCGGTGAAGAATATAAGCGCTTAGCAAAGCAGATCGTGCGTCGTCGTTATCATACTTTGATGGAGAAGAACTTGGCGGCACCGATCGTTGCAGAAGGCGATCAAACAGGTGCGTTTTATTACGTCGAAATTGACCTAAAAGAAATCGCTCAAACGATTCACAGTGATGGTTTCTTTGCTTGGTTGGAAGAGACGTATGAACCATTAGATTTCTTGGTTCGTCTTGCAGAAGAGCATGGAGTGATTGTAATGCCGGGGGCTGGGTTTGATGCGCCAACATGGTCGCTACGCGTTTCTCTCGCAAACCTAGAAGAAGCGCAATACGCTAATATCACTCGTGCGATGAACGCGGTAATGCAAAGCTATATTGAACGTTACGAAGCCATTTAATTTGCCAACACTAAGTAAATTTGGATTCAATCATCCATAAAAAAACCTGAGCGTAAGCTCACCTCAGCCGGTGAACCTACGTTCAGGTTATTATATCGATACCAAACGAGTTTTATTTAAACTCGTAGGTGTAGGAAGCACCGACACTGTTATTTTCACCAAAGTCATCCTCGGCAAAAATAGTGAAGAAATTGAACGACTGTGCATCAGTTAACCTGTAACTTGCCCCTACACCAGTCCAGTAGCCTGAATAGTCATCAGAGCCCATTGAGCCTCCACCAAAGGCCATAATCGACCACTCGTCAGTAATCGTTTTTAAGCCGAAGGCACCAATATAGCCACCATGTGTAGAGCTCGGCATCAACACGTAATCAGAACCAACGTTTTCATCATCGAAAACGGCTACTTCGCCATCGTTATAGCTGTAACCCGCCATAGGGAAAATTTGCCAGCCAAAAGGCTCAATATCAAAGTAACTCAGTGGAACAAATGTCCCGATACTGTAGTTGTTCTTATAAGCATCGTTGTCGTATTCAGAGCGACTAAAGTTAAAGTTGACGATTCCCAAAGGCAATAACCAAGAGCCACCAACTCGCCACTCTTCACCGTCAGCATTGACACGAGCGTTGATCATTCGCGCTTCGTCGAGCCCAATTGAGCCAGAGAACTTGAGCTCTTCGTTGTAGGCAAAGCCGGCTTTAGTAACAATCTTGGTTGGATCATCGGGGTGCTTCTCTTCAGCCAAAGCACCCGTTGAACCCAGTATTGCCACACCAATAACGAGTAGTTTACGTACTGTCATTAGAAGGTCGCGCTAATGCCAACGAAGTGGATACGGCCATCGAACGAGCCATCAACCATAAATCGATCCATGTCTACTGAACCTAGGTCAGCATATTCATAGAACACGTCAATTAAGATGTCATCCCAGTAAGTCGATGCACCTACCGAATAGCGGTATTGCTCGCCCACAGGTAGATCGACATACTGCATCGTTGGGTCATCTTGTGGTGAAGTTTCGTAAGAGAAGCCAGCTTTTAAGCGCCAGTCTGAGTTAAGTTGGTAATCTGCACCAACTGCAAACTTCCATACATCGTCCCAATCGCGCACTAGTGTTTGATTAATCGGAAGGCCACCATTTTGGTTTGTACCCAAATCTAAAACAGTGCTATCCCATTGACTCCAGCGATGAAATTGCACACTAGCTAATAGATCAAGCTGAGTATTAAATGCATAACTCAAACTAGCATCGACAATTTCAGGTACATCTATACCTGTATTTAATGAACGCTGGCCGCCAGTAAATACATTTACATCATTGTTAAATTCATGTTCGAGTTTAGAACGATAGCTAGCACCCAATTTAAGCTTGTCTGTCGGTGTGAACATGACACCTAGGTTGTAGCCATAAGCCCAGTCAGTGTCTTGCTTAGCTGTAAAAAGAGAAGATGATTGTTGTAATGCAGCCCAACTTAATTGTACACCCGCCCCAACCGACCACTGGTCATTCAGTTGGTAACTCAGTGATGGATTAACTTGCATCGCAGTAAGCGTAATATCTTGAAGTAAAAGATGACCTGCCCATTCGTTACCGTAATCAACGCTAGAGCCACCAACGGCACCAAGTGCAATACCAAGGTGTAATTTGTCAGTCACTTGGTGAGCATGAAAAGCACCGAATGAAGGCATCACTGAGTGAGCTTTACCGTCTTGTTGCTTTTTACCGTTATCTTGATATTTCATCTCAAGATCAAACGCCATGGTGTTGATGGTCGTCTTACTTTCGCCCATGTGAGACATAGTGGCTGGGTTAGTCCACATCGCCGCAGCAGAACGAGTGTACACACCATCACCTGCACCGGTAGTACCTGCGTTGGCGACAACAGCTTCTTGTAAAAATAGACCACTTGCGAACGCATTTAAGCTAGTTAGAATAGCGGTGGCAGCTAGAGAGTAAGTAAAAGTTTTGTTCATCAGGATGCTCATTTAGCCTTAGACATAAAATTGCTCTAAGGTTACCGCAATGCCCTATAAACAAAGGGAATATCGATTATTCCTGTACAAACGTTATTTGAATTTTCTCGCTAAGTAGGCGCGTGGTTTATCAGGATGAATTTCACGCTGTGCCGCTATCGCTCTGTTCTTGCCTAAAGCGACTTTGATTTGGTACCAAGTCTCGTAGAATAACGCGACACCAGGGCTAGACCACCAAGTTTTGTTGTAGAGCTTTTTATTGGCAGCGACAACATCCGGCGACCGGTTCGCACACTCCAATGCCAAGGCATAAGCTTCCGCGTACGGATCTTCGGCTATTTTTGTGATAAGCCCGTATTCTTTTGCGGTCTCGCTATCGATCACCTTAGCGGTCATTGCCATTTCAAGAGTGTGATCTTTACGCATCAACTCTCTAAAGGCTATCGCGCCTCCCATATCAGGAATCAAGCCCCACTTAGCTTCTAAGATAGAAAAGTTCGCATCAGGGCTAGCAATTCTAAAGTCTCCCCCACTCACCAATTGCAAGCCACCTCCCCAACAGCGGCCATGGATTGCAAAGATAACTGGGCATGGAATATCTCGCCAACCAACCGAGAAATACTGCGCGGCATTAGGACGTGTTGGCCACCACTTAAACAAAAGCTTCATCGCACCAGATTTGCTGTTCAGCAGCGACTTCACATCAAGTCCGGAACAAAAATCAGCCCCATTACCTTTCACGATCACAGCTCGAATTTCCGTGTTGTTTTTAAGCGTCTTAACCATGTCATTAACGCCTTGAAACATACCCATATCAATGGCATTCAGCTTATCTGGGCGATTTAATGCCACTGTCGCAATTTGGTTTTCATCAATGGAACAAGTAATACGAGATAGGTCGGTCATATGGGCTACTCAACTAAGTGGTCAGACCTTAGCGTCATACATCTTGTTAACATATGCAAAGTTTGCGTATCAAAAGCGAGAGCTAGGTTGATCATTTTACGCTCAGGTTGAATAACGCATACGAACTAAAAAGGCAGCGATAGATAACATCAATCACTGCCTTTAATACTGATTTCAGCAGACAAAGTGCTGGGCGTTCACTCACACTCTTCGAGATTTCAGCAACAAGAAGATGAAGTAGCTTCCACCTATAATAGAAACCAACGTGCCTGCCGCAAGCTGAGCAGGGAACACCACCACTTGCCCTAGCCAGTCAGCGAATAACATTAGTGCTGCACCAATCAAAAACGATAAGATGATCTGCTCTCGAACCAAGCGAGCACCAACCATGGCGGCAATATGCGGAGCCAGTAGACCAACAAAAGCGACCGGCCCCATAGTGGTTGTTACCATCGAACATAAAACCGCGACAATACACAACAGAGCCACATAGGCGATGTTGATATTCAGTCCTCTAGCACTCGCGAATTGACGACCCGTTGCAATTAGCGTCACCCAAGGGCTCAACAGTAAGGCAATGCCAATACAAACGGTTGTCACTAAAGCCATGATCGTCGCGGTATCAGGTTCAACACGATACGTAGAGCCTGCCAACCAAGCCAATAAAGTGTATTTCCCCTCGCCGACTCGTGTTAGAGAAAATTGCACTAAAGCCTCCAACACGGCAGTCAATGAGATACCAGTGAGAATGAGAATCGAAGGTGCAAACTGATGCTTTTTACCAAGTAGCAGTAACAAGCACAGTGCTACTGCACTGCCCAAAAACGCTACCCACGGGCTTAATGAGTGAATCGAGTATCCCATAAACAGGCTACTGAAAATCAAGGCTAAAACCGCACCGGCTGACACACCAAGAATGTCAGGGCTGGCAAGTGGGTTGTATACCAACCTTTGTAAAATCACACCTGCCACAGCCAAACCGCCACCAGCGAATATTGCGGTTAACATTCTAGGCCAACGAATAGACCATTCAAATGAATCTGGGATAACAAAGTAGCCCATATCAGAAGCGGGCTGTGACATTGTACTCAACGCCAGTAAAGCGAAGATCATCGTACCCACTAAGAAATAAGCCAGAGGTGAAATAGACCTTGGCCCTTTAGGCATCGAGAAGAATAGCTGATCCTGAGCTGACATCTGCTTACGAGCAATAATGATCAAAGCTGGAGCACCAATTACCGCGGTTGCCGTTCCTGTTGGAATCATATCCAATGACCATTGTGCCAAGAAAATCGCCAAGCTATCAGTCACACAAAGTAACAACGCTCCTAGCACGCAGCTGGCGATGAGTTCAGATTTCGCCTTTAAAAAGCCCAAATGTCTCGCGATGTTTGGCGCAATCAAACCGATAAAGCTGATCACCCCTACCGAAGTAATCGACACGGAAACCAGCCAAACGCCAATCGCCATTAGTACAAAGAAGGTCGTACCGATATTAAGACCACGTGCAGCAGCCCCTTCTGTACCAATCGAAAGCAGAGTCAGAACCCTCGGAGCCAACAGGAAAATAGCAAAGATTGGCAGCAGTTTAGGGATCAACCAAAACACTTGTTCCCAACCATTCTGACCAAGGTCGCCAGCTCCCCAAATAAACAAGTTCTGCGCATACTGGTCATTAAGCAAAATAATCGCCGTCGCAAATGCACCGAGCAGTAAGTTAACAGCCATGCCCGCCAAAACAATCGGCAAACCGCTCATGTTTTTGATGCCAACAATGGAGACAATCAGCCCCATAGCAAGCAGCGCCCCTGTCAGTGCAAACCAAACTGAATATTGAGCGACCAACATCGGCGCGACCACATTCAGAATAACCAAGCCAAGCCATGCACCTGATGAAGTACCGAGTGTGAGCGGAGACATCATGCGGTTCTGCGTTAACTGTTGGAACAAACTACCGATAGTGCCGAGTGTTCCACCAACCAGAATAGCCATCACCAAACGAGGTAAATTGACATTAAGTAACGCCATCAACTCGAATGAATCATCAACCATTCTATTGAATGTCACGATGTCACTGACCTGTGAAACTTGCTGGAACAACTGAACGACAGACCCAAATTCAGACTGGCCTAGCCATAAATGAATAAGGGCAGCGAGAAATAGCGCTACCCCCACCATCAAACCACTGGATTTCATTAATGCTCCGCTAGCGCCAATAATGATTGTGCCAAGGCTTCCGCGTTATACAGGATCGACATCGCACCACCGTAGCTCCAACTTGCTGCCACAGGGCTAAATTGTTCAGTACGAACAAAAGGCATACTTTGCCATATCGGAGATCTGTCTAACTTTGCTTGATACGGGAAAGGTTCAAAGTAAAGCGCAATGCCATTCTTCACCTTCTTAAGTTCGGTCATACGCTTTTGACTGATATCCCACTGGCTCGCAGGAAGCTCCATCGCATTTTCAAAGCCAAGTTGCTCAAGCGCATATTGTGGAATCGAGTTATCACCATAAATGAATACCGAAGTGGTGCTTGCAAATCGGAAAGAAGTCACTTTCGGCTTGTCACCCGGATACGCTTTGTCTAGTTCGGCTTTGAGGGCAACAATACGTTCATCCATCGCAGCCAGTTTGTTGCTCGCTTGCTCTTCTTTGCCAAGCAATTGACCTATTTTTTTGAAGTTATCAATAGCAGCTTCAGCATTACTGTGTTGTTCACTGTATGTCTGGTAGTAAAGCACAGGCGCGATTTCAGAAAGTCGCTCCTGCAAATCTTTTTGAGGTGAAGCAATAAGAATCACATCAGGGTTGAGTTTCTTAAGTGCAGAAAAGTTAGGTTCAGTTCGAGTACCGATATCCGCAACCCCCTTAGGAATAGCGGGTTGAACAACCCAATCGGTATACCCTGCAATATCAGGTACTGCGACGGGTGTTACACCGAGTTCGATCACTTGCTCTGCAATGTCCCAGTTCAGCGCCGCCACTCTAACAGGTTGAGCTTCTAGGGTTTTCACTCCTTCGCTATCTTCAACTTGATAATCCGCCATCGCATTAAACGATAAGGCGCTCGCCAACAACGCAAATACCAGTGTCTTGTTCAGTTTTGTCACTTTAGAAAAATGGGAGTCTACACGTGTTGTATTCATGCCTAACCTACTCAATCTAAATTAAATATTTCTTGATAAGAAAAAGCAGCCCAATGTAAGGCTGCTTTTTAAGTGATATTACTAACTGAATTAGAACTCGTAGTTCACGCTAAGCTCTACAGACTGCTCAGCACCGAACCAACAGTTAGATTGGTCGTAGCACGCGTAATATTCTTCGTTGAAAATATTGTTCACGGCTAGGTTAGCTGTAGCACCAGATAGTGTGTCACTTGCTGCACCTAGGTCATAACCCACCGACAAATCAACAACCGTGTAAGACGGAACTTTACCTTGCGTGTTACTCGCATCCATTTGCATTTCACCCACGTAACGAGCGCCGGCACTGAATCGAGAACCAGCCAACATACCATTAAATACGTTGTAGTTAGCCCACACATTAGCCGTATGTTCAGGCACATAGATCGGTGTCGTGCCCTCTAAACCGTTACTAGAGTCTTCAGTAATTTCCATATCAACATAGGTGTATGCTGCTGCAATATCGAAGCTTTCTGTCGCGAACCAACGTCCTGATAGTTCCGCACCTTGCGATACCACTTCACCCACTTGGATTCTTGGGCCATAAACATTAGTTGGGTCTGTCATCAACATGTCTTGCTTAACGATATGGAATAGAGAAACCGTCGCTTCTTTCGACATATCATCAGACAGGTATTTCACACCAATCTCTGCTTGTTGAGCATTCTCTGGATCGAATTCGTTACCCGCTTTGTCAACACCTGGAGCGGGTTCAAAGCTCGTCGCATAACTTGCGAATGGTGCTAATCCATTATCAAACTGATACAAACCACCTAAACGGTAAGTGAACTGCTTGTGATCGGATTCATGTGCGTAGTAATCACTTTCAGACTTGTAGTGATCGAATCGCGCACCAGCAATCAGCACTAACGCATCCAGACGAATTTGGTCTTGAACGTAGAAACCAAGCTGGCTTGACGTTGTGTCATCTAAGTATTCGCCGGTTTTAGTCACGTCACTACGGTCTAGTAGATCGTTGTTCGGATTCAATGGATCAAAGCTGTTAAAGCCGCTGCCATTCGCACTGTAAGATGAGTAGTTAACATTACCATCCAAGTCTTGGTAATCGATACCAAGCAACAAGTTATGCTCTACTGAACCAACATCGACAATACCGCTCAATTGGTTATCAATAACAAACCCTTTAAAGCTCTCATCGGTAGAGTACAAGTAACGGTCAAGCTGATTAGGTGTGCTTGGGTCGTAGCTCACATGATAAGTGTTCTCTTGATATAAAGAGGCATCGGTATAGCGAGCATTCTGTAGGAATGTCCAGTTGCTATTAAACTCATGGTTGATCTTATAGCCGACCATAAGAACTTCACGCTCAAACTTACTCCAGTTCTTGTCACCCATAGAAACAGATGGATCACTTGCTTTCAGCACATCCAACGGCATTGCCGAGTTGATACCCATTGAAGGGTCATTTTGGTAGTACAGATTGAAGTTGATTAACGTGCTGTCCGTTGCTTGCCAGTCCACAGAAGGAGCAATCAAGTAACGCTCTTCTTCTGCGTTATCAACTTGGCTGTCTTGCTTGCGAGCAAGTGCTATCAAACGGTAAGAAAAGTCACTGTCGCCGAACTGACCAGTAGTATCAATCGACGCTTCTTGTAGATTACGTGAACCTGTTGCAACGCCAACTTTAGTAGATTGCTCCGTTTGTGGCGCTTTAGCGATCATATTGACCATACCACCCGGTGGCATAGCACCATAAAGTACAGAGGTTGGCCCTTTGAAGATCTCTACTTGCTGCATTGCAATCGGGTCAATTTGCGGTTGTAGGTTCCAACCATTCAAGAATTGAAGTGACAGACCGTCGTAGTAGTTAACATTGTTAGTCGCGAAACCACGAATAGAGTAAGAGTCAAACATTGCTACCGAGCTACCTCGGTTTTCAGTTACAACACCCGGTGCATAACGAAGGGCTTGATTCAAAGATTGAACACCTCGTTGCTCTAACTGTTCTTCATCAATAACGGTGATACCTTGAGGCGTTTCTTCAGGCTCAAGTGCCGATTTAGTCGCGGTATTACGATAGGCTTTACCCATAATCGTAACTGTTTCTACATTCGAATCTGCCGTAGGAACGGTCTCTTCCGCCATGGCTTGCGCTGAAAGTGCAGTCAGCAATGCAACTGCTAGTGATGAATACTTAAAACGAGTGTGAGTGGTCATGATTCCCTCGGTACCAATGCTTATTGTAAATAATAATAAATCTCATTTGCATTGTATGTATCTATAGATGGGATAATTAACAATTTGGTGCAAGTTCAAAAAGAACTTGGCCTATTTATAACGAAATAAGGTCAATTGATGATTAAAAACACAATTGACCTTACTTAGTGAATGGCTTTGTAAAGAGTATACTAGACGCGATATGACTACGATTTAATAATAGGAACCCAGTACTCCATCACTGCATCTGCTGCATGAGTTTGATAATCGAGTGGGTATACTTCAAGCTCGTAGCCATCAACACCTCGATAACCAGAACTTGGTAACCAATTGAGTACAAACCAACTCAAAGTATGTCGAAGATTCTCAATCGGACCACAATGTTTAACCACAGCATAGGTTTGCTTTGGAATGTTTAAGATCTCTAGCTTGTCAGAGATAATGCTCGGCAATTGAGGAATTGAAATCTCATCATTCAGTTCAACTCCCGCCCAATAATGAATATTGGTACCATCAAAGCAAGCCTGAGTGAGATCAACCACACCAATGAACTGATAGGCATTGTCGTCAGGTAGTGTCACTTCCCCTTCTAATCGTGACCACAATTGAGGGACTTTCTGTGCAAAATCTTGTGTCAGCGAAAACAGACCACTGATTTCAGAAGTGATGCCTTTCACTAGGAACGACTCTCTTTCCTCAATACGGACTTCAACAAAGCTCAGCGGGCCATTATCAGCGCTGCTCAGCATGTCAGACACTTGTATCGGTTTACGAAGCCCCGTTCTTTTGCCCGCTTTTCGGTACTGACTCGGGCTGGAGCCAAACATCTGCTTAAACGAACGGCTAAAGCTAATTTCTGAATTGAATCCCAGTTCAAGCGCGATATCGATAACTCGCTCTTTGGTATCTAACAGTTCTTCAGCTGCTTGGCTTAACTTAAGCTCTCTGACGTAGTTCGCCACAGTGAGCCCAGTTTCGGCTTGAAACACTCTTTGCAGCTGCCAGCGAGACCAACAGCTCTGTTTCGCAATATCCTCTAAAGATAATGTCGAGCTGAGGTTCGCATGTATATAAGCCAAGACACGGCTGATACGGTCAAATGCAGGAGTGTTCATAGTCACGCTTTTATAATCTCGCTAGTGGCAGCAATTAAGTTAATTCAGAAATACTTTTTATCATTTAAAGAGGCTTTTATCACTTAAAAATGACTAAGACGCACTCAATTTATAAATTCTATAATTAGAGTTCTTCGAGGAGATGCTCCATTTTGTATGGTTATCATCGATAAGGTTCGATATGATAACGCAACTGATTATCATTTACTGGTTTAACATGCTTTCCCAGCTGCACAATATTGCCACTCGTCGTAGAGCTCCTTCTCTACACCAGAAAATCTTCGCTTATTCAAAACAGATTACCCCTTATTTAAGCGGCAGTTATGGTTCTCTGAGCAGCAAAAGTATCGCCATCACAAATGACAAAAGCCACATCGAGATAAAGCGCGTTTACGATGGCTTAGCGGAAAACCATTCCGAAGCAGGTAAAGCTTATTGGTTAACTCGAACCTGGGATTTAGTATGCTGGCAGCCAATCTACGTCACCTTCGTTTCTATCTATGGCCTTCATTCATTGCCAGATATCAAGAATATCGGTCAGTTTAGGTATAAAGAATTCGTCACAGGATACCGCTTCTTTAATGGTGATCACCAACACGGTACACCTGAAGAGTTAATCCCACATGCGGGTCAAGCCATATTGGAACTCACAGAATTTTTTCGCAGCCAGATTAGTGAGTGGACACGCATTCGTCCTGGGTTTACCAACCATTTGCTCGCGGATCTACTGTTGGGTTGTTTGATCAAACTGCAACAGCGCGAGCAAAGCCTGACTAATGAGTACATCACTGAGCAAGCAAGGCTATGGTTAACAGCGTGCCAACTACCAGAGAACCACTTAGACAGCCTCAAAGTCGACGATACAACAGGCTTGCTTAAGCTCGTTAGGGTCAGCTGTTGCTTAGTCTACAAGTGTGACTCTAGAAAATATTGCGACGATTGCCCTAGACACCCAGACAATAAGAAAACCGCTTAACACTATCACTTAATCTAAAAATCCAGGACTAACATGTTTCAGCTTTCAAATATAAAAATGGTCCGTGACGAGCGCACCATTCTCTCAATTGACGAGCTTTCTATTCCAACAAATGAACTTACGGTCGTTCTTGGTCACAATGGTTCTGGTAAATCGACGCTGGTTAACTTGCTCTCTGGTCAAATGGCACCTGATCACGGCACAGTAAAGTTGGATGGCGCTTCTATCTCTTCTCTCAAAAGCAAAGACTTAGCCAAGAAGATTGCGTATTTACCTCAAAAGCTCCCTGCTTCGGCAGGCTTAACGGTCGAAGAATTGATTCGTTTAGGACGTTTTCCTTGGCGCGGAGCGTTTGGTCGTTGGAACTCTGAAGATCAATCCATTATTCAACAAGCTATGGATAGAACAGGCGTTACCAAGTTTTCACAAGCTTTAGCGGATGACTTATCCGGCGGTGAACGCCAACGAGCGTGGGTTTCAATGTTGCTCGCCCAACAGTCTCCAGTCTTGATTCTCGACGAGCCAACATCCGCGCTAGATGTTCATCACCAGTTCCAACTGATGGGTTTGCTGTCAGAGCTCAATAAGAAAGAAGACGTTGGTATCATCGTGATTCTGCACGACTTGAATCTTGCACTGCGTTACGCGACACACATAGTCGCCCTAAAGAAAGGTAAGATCGCCTTTGAAGGCAGCGCTGATCAGTTGCTTAATGAACAGGCCTTATCTGAGCTCTATGAGTCCCCTATTCGACTGATCGACCATCCGGTTCCAGCTAAGACTGCAGCCAGTGAGAAAGTCGCCGTGGTTTGCGAATAGCAGATATCTGGGTAAGTGAAACCAAAGCAGTTAGAGCATTAAAAAAGCCATTGAAATTCATCATTTCAGTGGCCTTCCAGTTTAAATTCGAGAACTCATTTAACTAGCTAAGCTGAGCGTCTCTCGCTTCTTGGCTACTAAAGCCACGCAAAATATTCAATAACGTAATCGCCGTGAATAGTGCGATTACCAATGACAGATGCCACGCTTCGCCAAGGCCAAGTTTAACCAACCCCATGCTTACTAGCGAAGACACAACCATTTGGCCACCTCCCGACATCGCAGCCGCTGCACCTGCGTTCTTTTTGTAAGGCAACATCACCAAAGCTTGAGCACAAGGTAACGCGATGCCATTCCCCAGTATCATCAAAAACTGACCGAGCATCAGATAGAGCGGCTCAAGTGGGCAGAAGAACAGCCACAATGCTGCCGAAATGTGTAACACAGGCGTGCATAACAGTGTTTTCTTATTACCTAACATTGGACGGATACGGTTACACAAACTTGTCCCGCCAAGCATACCCAACGCAGGAATAACCGCCCACATCGCGTATTCATCGGATGTCATTCCGATTTGGTTCTGCATGATGAATGGCATCACCGATACTGTGGTGATCATGAGACTAAAGTTAAGCCAGCCAATGCTCGCAAAGCTCATAAAGTAGCGAGAAGTGAGTAGCTCTTTGTATTGCGATGCCATTTTCTTCGGTGAGGGAATCGGCGACATCTGTACAACGGTTTCTTTGAATTTAAACGCCAACACGACCCAAGCTAATGAGACATAGCCAAGCAGCGAGATAAACACCATACTCCAGCCAAAGTGGAAGTTGATAAAGCCACCGATGACGGGCGCAATAAGCGGTGTAATCGACGCAACCATCGCAATGTAAGACATCGCTAATGGTAAGTCAGCCCCGTTGAATCTATCTCGTGTGGAAGCGCGAGCCAATACAGCACAACAGCCTGTACCTAACCCCTGTAGGAAGCGCCCCATCACCATACTGGTAAGAGAGTGGCTGAAGAAGATGATCATCAACAAGCCAAGCATAGCGAGTAGTAAGCCACTCAATAGTACCTTTTTACGCCCTAAAGCATCTGAAATTGGACCATAAACAAACTGCGAAGGTCCGAAACCTAGCAGGTAGACACTCACCAACAACTGGGCTTGCTCTAGCGAGACATCAAAGTCCTTTGCGATCCAAGGTAAAGAAGGAAACACCAAACCCATACTGAGTTGACCGATACTGATGACCAAACACGCCATCAAGATCGACTTAAAATCAAATCGACGGCTCATGAGGCTGTACACGCAATTAAAAGGTTTGCTTTATCAACCTCACAACATAGAGATATAGAAGATAGAGAGAATGTTGCAGGTATGATATTCATGGTGCTCCGAAAGGATCGATTGGACTGTCGCAGAGTAAACATACGTTAGCTCGTATAATCATACAACACTGGCTGAACTAAATATGTGAATAGTCACTTTTCACACACCTTAACTTTCCGCCTCTCGCTGACACGCGCTAGACTAACACTAAACCGCAACAATGAAGGGACTTCAATGAACACTTATCACCGTATTCTCACCTCAGCTTTGGCACTGGTTGTGTCTGGTCCCCTTGCCTCAACAACGGCCTTTGCTTGGCAAGCTGAGAAGATCACCGATGGGCTCGTGATTCCATGGGGGCTCGCCTATGTAGACGAAGGATCCATGCTAGTCACAGAAAAAGAAGGTGTGATCAAACATGTTGATTTGAAAACCGGTGACCAGAGCACACTGTTCAGGCTTCCCAATATGTGGGCAAAAGGTCAAGGTGGAGCGTTAGATATCACCTTTTCGCCCTTTGAAGAAAACAGACTCTATATCACTTACAGCAAAAACATCGATGATGAAGGTGTAACCACACTCGCTTCTGCTGATTACAAAAATGGTGAAGTGTCTAATTGGCAAGATGTATTCGTTTCAGAATCGAGAACCGACACAGGTCGTCACTTTGGAAGCCGCATTACCTTCGATGATAACCACCTCTACTTTTCCATTGGCGACCGTGGAGATCGAGACAACGGTCAAAACACCTTAACTCATGCTGGCTCGATATTGCGCTTGAATGCAGACGGAAGCACACCAAGCGACAACCCATTTGTAAACAACGACAAAGTTCTCAACGAAATCTGGAGCTATGGCCACCGAAACCCGCAAGGACTGTTCTACGACTTTCCTACTAAAAAGCTGTGGTCGATTGAGCATGGTCCACGTGGTGGTGATGAAATTAACCTAATAAAAGCGGGAGCAAACTACGGATGGCCTGTCACATCTCATGGTAAAGAGTATTGGGGACCAATCAGCGTTGGTGATTCGGAAACTAAAGAAGGCATCGAAGCACCTAAAAAGGTCTACATTCCTTCAATCGCCCCTGGCAGCTTAGTGGTTTATCAAGGGGATAAGTTCCCAGAGCTCAAAGGAAAACTATTAGCAGGCGCACTTAAACTTACCCATATCAATGTGGTAACGGTCAATGAGCAAGGTGATGCGACTGACGAGCAACGTATTCTAGAAGACCTAGGCGAAAGAATCAGAGACATCGAAACCTCACCAGATGGGGATATTTTATTTAGTACTGACAATGGCAACCTCTATCGCCTAAAAAGGTAGCAACGCCATTAAAACAATCAGCACAAATATTAGATGATTTTATAAATAAAGCCGTTAAATACGGTGCTTCAGGTCAATTTAGCGGCTTTCTTTTCCGTAAGCAGAGTATGTAAAAAAAGTGCAACCACTCTAATTTTGTCATCAAACTTACCTATGTTTTTCACAAAAACGACAAGAAATCACCATACAACTGTAACTACATGATATTTAAGGAATGCAAAGTTTGACTACCCCCAAGTTTCTGCAACCTTTCACTATGGATTCGATTGACTATCCCCTGATTTGATTTAGACTCGATTTCGGCTAGAAAGAAAGTTCTTTGTATATAAACATTTCGTTGGATTACTAGTAACCCCGTTGTGTTGTACGCAATAGCAATAAACTTTTCCACGCTATCAGTGCCACAATTGGCTCACTATAAAAATTAATTTTAGGGATAACATCATGTCTAACACAGTTACTGGTACAGTAAAATGGTTCAACGAAACTAAAGGCTTCGGTTTCATTCAACAAGAAAACGGTCCAGACGTATTTGCACACTTCTCTGCAATCACTGGCGAAGGTTTCAAAACTCTTGCTGAAGGCCAAAAAGTTGAGTTCGTAGTATCTCAAGGTCAAAAAGGCCCACAAGCTGACAGCATCAAAGTACTTTAATTTAGTATTTTAAAGCTTTCTAAAAATAGCCAGCCTCTGCTGGCTATTTTTTTACCCGCTATTCAGAGATTTAAGGTAAGATTCCCCTTCACTATTTTTACCTAAGACACCGCACCAATGGCTCTTAAACCGACAATCTACAAGTTTCGTATCTCTTTAACTGATATGAACCGCGACTATTACGACTCTTTTAATCTAACGATTGCACAGCATCCTTCTGAAACAGAACATCGTATGATGGCTCGTATCATGGCATTTTGTATCAATGCTTCACCAGAGCTTCAATTTACTAAAGGGTTGTCGACTATCGAAGAACCTGATTTGTGGCAGAAGTCTTTAGATGACCAGATCCTTGAGTGGATCGATGTGGGTGAACCTGACGCAGAACGTGTTAAGAAAGCCACTCGCCTGTCAAAATCTGTTCGTGTGTTCAGCTTCAACACTAAATCAAACGTTTGGTGGGAGCAGAACAAAGGTAAATTCGGTTACCTGAAAGCCCAAATTGTTCGTCTAGACAATGATGGTATTGAGCAACTGGCTGCAATGACAGAGCGTACTATGGACCTTTCAGTTATGCTGACGGGCAACTCTGCATTCGTTAATAGCGACACACAATCAGCTGAAGTTACGTGGGAAGAGCTACAGAGTAATGACTGAGCTTCCAACCAGTAATCAGCAAAAGCTAGAAGAAAACCAACAAGCTAGAACAAAACTTCACGTTTGCTTGAAAGAGTCAGGTTTAGATTCAGTAACTGCGATTGCAACGGGTTTCGAGAAAGAGCTCTCGTCTTTTATCGACGAAAACCACGCTCTGTTTAAACACGCTTGTGAGAATAAGCCTGATAATTCAGCACGTCAGACACTGCTTGGTCTACTGACCAAAGAACATATCGATGCCAGCTATCGTTTTGAGAGCAATAAAGACGCTAGCGAAGCGATGCAAAGTGTTTTCGATAATACGGTAGGCAGTGAGCATGGCGACAAGTTTCAAAACTCTAACTCTCAGCAGTTAAAGTTGGTAACGCATTTATGGTTGTTCATTCAAGGTCGACTCGGTATGGATTACAGCCTAGCTAATGATCACGCGGCAGCGACCGCCAAGCTACTGTCTCGATTATCAAGAAGCACAGACGATGAAATTCGTGTTGAGTTCATGGCGAGTTTCTATGATGGCTTGAACATCTATCAAGCAGAGAATAAGCCGTCCGGTTTTATTCATAGTTTAAAGCGTTTGTTTAACCTGTCGTAAGCACGCCACCAGCTAAAATTAAATTTGCGCTTTGCACTATGTAGAGCGCATCTCTTCCCAACCACCTTTCCCACTATTACCTCTAAACATGAGATTCCCTATTACGCTCGTCCCTCGCTTTAGGGAATGACGGAGGTGCGTGCCAAAACTTGTTGAGTGCGTTTCACTCAGACATTTTCACCACTGTTCTCAAGATTGACCTGAATAAACTCGTCGAAATTCTCCGTCACTCTCAACATACACTTGAGTCAAATCCCTTAATATCCTCCGTCATCCCCGAGAAGGAGGAACGACTGAGTCGGGGATCTCATACATAGTCAGAAAACTACGCAGACAAACATACTCCCTACTTACTCATTCTGCACTTTCGATAATGACCACATTCGCAGCCATTACAATTAACTTTATTACAGGCACAAAAAAGCCCCGCGAGTGCGAGGCTTAGAATCTTAGTTGCCGATTTATTGAGGCTAAATCGTGCTTATCACATCACTGGCGATTAACGTAAGCCGTGTAAAAACTCGTGACGAGTCGCTGGGTTAGATTTGAAAATACCACCCAGTGCTGTCGTTGTTGTTTCGCTGGTTGCGTCCATTACACCGCGTGATTTCACACAATAGTGAACCGCATCCATGGTTACAGCAACATCTTCTGTTTCAAGCAAGGTTTGCAAAGCGACAAGGATTTGCTGAGTCATACGTTCTTGAACTTGTGGACGCTGTGCAAAGAAGCGCACGATACGGTTGATCTTAGACAGACCAATGATTTTACCACGAGGGATGTAAGCGACAGCTGTCTTACCATCAATCGTCACCAAGTGGTGCTCACAAGTACTGGTCACGGTAATGTCTTTTACACGTACCATCTCACGAACGCCCATCTTGTTTTCAATTACGGTAATTTTAGGGAAATTTGCGTAATCTAAACCAGAGAAAATCTCATCCACATACATTTTAGCAATGCGGTGTGGCGTTTCTTCCAGACTATCATCCGTAAGATCAAGTTCGAGTAGAGTGAGAATCTCACGCATATGGTGCTCGATTCGTTCCTTTTTCTCTTCTCGGCTAACCTGGTTAGGACTCATTGGCGTCTCTAAACCGCGGCTTGCTAGCGCATCTTTAACCAACTTCGCTGATTCGCTAAGACCTGACATTGAACTTCCTCTTTTGTTACCCCTTCTGGATGGCAAACAAGGATACTCGGAATTTTGAATAAATACACCCATATTTTAAGGGAGGTCATTATTTACGGGGGCTAAACTGTGCTAAAGTGGCTTCAATTTCGTTGACGAAAAGCGTGTTTTAATCATTATTGAACCACCATTGCCAACCACAAAATCAAAACAATAACGATCAAAGGATTTCAATTATGGGCTGTTGCGACGCTCCGGGCTTAATGCCAATTGAAGAAGCACTAGATAAGCTGCTGTCACCAATCAAACCTATTAAAACGACTCTAACTCTGCCATTGGCAGATGCATTGGGCTACGTTCTTGCTGAAGACATACTCTCCCCTATTTTTGTACCTCCTTTTGATAACTCAGCAATGGACGGTTACGCACTGCGTTTAGCTGACCTAGAGAACGGTAAAGTACTGCCATTGGCGGGTAAGTCTTTTGCGGGTCAGCCATTTGAAGGCGAATGGCCAGCAAACACCTGTATTCGCATTATGACAGGCGCTAAAATCCCGGAAGGTTGTGATGCAGTCATCATGCAAGAAAATACTCGTGAAACCGATGCAGGCATTGAAATTCAGCAAGACGACATCAAACTGAATAATAACATTCGTCCTACGGGTGACGACATTAAGCAAGGTGACATCGTTCTTAGCCGCGGTGAACGTTTAACGCCTCGTGACATTCCAATGATCGCTTCACTTGGTGTGAGTCATGTGATTGTTGCACACAAACCGAAAGTCGCTTTCTTCTCTACTGGCGATGAGCTAAAACCGCTAGGTCAGCCTCTTGAAGATGGTCAGATCTACGACAGCAACCGCTACGGTATCAAACCACTGATTGAAGCGTTTGGTTGCGAAGCCATTGACCTAGGTATTATCCCTGATTGCCCTGCAACGCTTAAAGAAACTTTTGTAAAAGCGCAAGAATTGGCAGACGTAGTTGTCACTTCCGGTGGCGTAAGTGTCGGCGAAGCGGATTACACCAAAGACATTCTTGAAGAGCTTGGCGAAATCGGCTTTTGGAAACTAGCAATCAAACCGGGTAAACCGTTCGCATTTGGTGAACTAGACAACACTTGGTTCTGTGGCCTACCGGGTAACCCAGTATCAGCGATGATGACGATGTATGTTTTGGTTCAGCCTATGCTTGCTAAACTTGCAGGTCACACTGCATGGACAGCACCAGAATCGATCCCTGCTATTACTAAATCTGCATTTAAAAAAGGCCCTGGCCGTACTGACTATCAACGTGGTATCTACTCGATTGAAAATGGTCAATTTGTGGTAGAAACAACAGGTAACCAAAGCTCTGGCGCTTTCCGCTCAATGAGCCTAGCAAACTGCTTTGTGGTACTAGAGCGCGAACGTGGTCGTGTTGAAGTCGGTGAAACGGTTCAGATTCAACTGTTTAACTCGACGCTTTACTAACGAGGCTTGCTGATGGAAATTTTGTCTGATGCGGAAATGCTTCGCTATAACCGCCAGATCATTCTCAAGCAGTTTGATTTTGAGGGTCAAGAAGCACTGAAACAGAGCTCGATTTTGGTGTTAGGTGCCGGCGGCTTAGGCTGCGCCTCTGCTCAATACCTTGCGACCGCAGGCATTGGTAAGCTGACATTGATCGACGATGATATTGTTGAGCTTTCAAACTTGCAACGACAAGTACTTCACACCGATGCTGATATTGGTAAGAAGAAAGTCGTTTCAGCCGCTGAATCATTACAGGTGTTAAACCCACACCTTAGAGTTGAAACGGTCGACCACAGACTTGATGACGAGGCACTAGCAAAGCTCATTGAAGCGCATTCGTTAGTACTTGATGCCAGCGACAACGTTGAAACGCGCAATCAATTGAACCGCTTATGTTACGAATCTAAAACGCCTTTAGTTTCTGGTGCTGCGATTCGCATGGAAGGTCAGATTAGCGTATTCACTTATCAAGAAGAAAATGCACCTTGTTACCAGTGTTTGAGCGCTCTGTTCGGCAACGCAGCACTAAGCTGTGTTGAAGCTGGTGTGATGGCGCCTGTTGTTGGCATGGTGGGCGCAGCTCAGGCTTTGGAAGCGATCAAAGTTATCGCTAAGTTTGGACAACCAAAACAAGGTAAACTTTTGATTCTCGATGCCATGTCACACAGCTGGCGTGAGATGAATTTGATGAAGATGCCGGGTTGTTCGGTGTGTGGTAAGTAATAAAAAGAGCCAAAGCCCATTGAGCTGGCTTTGGCTCGTTACCCTAATACGTTGTTAATGATTAGAAGTATATTCAGAAGCGACGTAATCTAGCTCCTTTTGCTCTGCGAGCATCTCAACTACGATTTCTGGTAGTAATGGAACCCCATGAAGAAAGCCTTGCTGGTTAAAGCCGCCTAGAGCTTCCAGAAACGCACATGTGTCTTTATTTTCAACACCCTCATAGATAATACGCGCGTTTTTTACCGAAACGAGCTTCTTAACTTCATCGATTTTTTGCATATAATCAATGTTGTGGCAAAGCCCCCATGTAATGGTTTTATCTACCTTTATCTCACTAATAGGCAATTTTACAATACGTTCAATATTCGATGCTTCCATCCCAAAGTCATCTATAGAGATCTATAGAGATCTCAAAACCATTCAACCTAAGTCGTAAAATATTTGCCAACAATTCTTTTTCAATATTGCCGGAAAAACCCTTTTCCGTCAGCTCTACAACGATAGTATGCTCAATACCCTGCTTATAAATATCAAGTAGGTTATCGACAACAGATTCGTCAATCAACAAATTAGGATCGATGTTAATCGAGAACCTCAACGATTTATCCAGTTCACTGAAGTGAAGGTGATAATCCTGAATGAATTTATTTATCACGATATTGGTAAAAACTTTTTGCTTTCCCAGCTCTTCAATTACTGGTAAAAAATAGCTCGGTGGAAGTAAGGTCCCGTTTTCATCAGACCATCGTGACAACACTTCAAACCCCGAAATAACATTTATATCCGAAATAATTTGCGGCTGATAAACCAAGTTTATGGGAAAATCATCATCAATGATTGTCGCACGATGACCAAAGCCATGCTCGCCTTTAGTTATGGTTTCAACTTCAAGTGTTTTATCAACCAACTCGCTTATTTGGTTAGCCCAAATAGGCTTTTCTAATGAAGCGACAACATTTAACTCATAGAGCTTTCCAAGCATACTCACCGAGCTAACAATAGATTTATCCAAACCTGAAGTAATGATTATTTTAGACTCAATATTTTTTTCGACATCATACTCAAGAGTTCAAATCGGCGTTGTTGACTAAATCCGTTGGAACCTTTTCTCAGTCCTGCGATCTGATCCCATGTAGTAGAAGCATGGTGTTGTTATGGGTAAGTCGAAGAAGAAGATAGCGAACTGGAGTGAGTATAATGAAGCCTTGTGCAAGCGAGGCTCAGTAACGTTTTGGATTGACGACTCAGCCGTTGAAGCATGGCAATGTAAAAGTCACCATGGTAAACGAGGTAGAGGCTTTCAATTTTCTGATACTGCTATTGAA
>NZ_JAKEUW010000022.1:0-78813 GCF_022398115.1 Vibrio sp. Isolate22
TTACTTTGCACATCCATACAGTTCATGGGAGCGTGGAGCAAACGAGAATGCTAACGGTCTGCTTCGTCAATATGTACCGAAAGGTTCTGATTTACGTGAAGTTAGTGAGGACGTGATATCTCTCGCCATGGCAAGAATAAATTACAGGCCAAAGAAGTGTTTAGGCTTTAAACAGCCAGCCGTGATATTCAAAGAAATGTGCATGGCTGCTTAAATGGGGAAGTGTCGCACTTCGGACTTGAATTCGGGCTCAAGTAAAACAGGTTTCTAGATAACCTTAAGGTAAGAATTTGCCTCAGTAAACCATTAAACGGCTTCAATGTGGCGCAAACAGGCCCCCTCAGCGGTGAGCAAGGCGATCAGCGCTGAGGGGGACGGGGATAAAAACGGGGGATTTCGGTATTACGTTGAGGCAAGGTGTCAATAAATTAGGCAGTAAAGAGAAATAACACGGATGAGGCAGTAGCAAGGTGAAAAATGGAGCGAACGCGACAACCTTGTTGATGGTTCAATATATTATTGGTTGAGGCAGGAGGGGAAAGGGAAAGCAAAGGGGTGAGGCAAAAGAAATAAAGCGTTAAGCGATCAGTTCTGTGTATTGATACGTGATGAGTATAATAATAAATTATAATTGGGCGTGACTTTAAATAGTGTAACAGAAATAATTAAAATAATCTCAATTAGAAATACTTTATTTTGACAATTCTAATTGAGATTTTCCTATTGCCTTTTTGATACTGTTTCTCGTGACTTTATTCAAAGGAGAAAAACAGATGGCAAAAGGTCTTTTTATTTTTGATGGCAATATTGGTATGACACCAGAATTGCGTTGGCAGCCGGCGAATGACCGCTCGAATGGTGAAGCTAGACCGTTATTAAAATTTAACGTCAAGTACGACCGTTTAATTAAAACACAAGACCCAGAGCGTCCTTATGAAGATAAGGGCGGGTTTTGGGTGGATATCAGTTATTGGGGGCGTGACGCTGAGGCGTTAAGTAAGTTATTACAAAAAGGCATGCGCGTGCGTATTGAAGGCGAACTCCGCATCGACGTTTGGGAAGATAAAAATAACCCAGGCCAAATGACGTCAGGCATGGCATTAACGGCTTCGTTAATTACCATCATGGCGCAGCGTGTGGATGCGGTGTTATTAAAAAAGCCGCAACAATCAGGGGCGCATAATAACCCAGCCTCTCAACCTGAACTTTAAAAGGTGGGTGAGAGATGAGAGGAGTAAATTTATCTAACGCGATTGCGGCGCTTCGATTTCGTGTACGGTCGCGCCGAAGTGGTGACGCCGACCAACGCGCTCAAGCAGAGCTCGGCGTGAAAGCGCAAGAGCCATTTTGTTCGCAAGTGCAGCAAGCTTTAATTGGCAACCGTGAAGGAATGACGCTCAGTAAGGTCACGCCTGGTTGGGTGAAGAAGCAACTCGCCAGCAAGGTGACAACATCATGATGGGTGACTTGTTATTGGGTCAGTGCCTTCTTCATCGAGAAGGTACTCTAAAGGTGACGTGGTCACCTTGTTTGTGTGTAGGTTGGAGGTAAACCATGCGTGTGCTTTTATGTGAAAAACCGTCTCAAGGACGAGACATTGCCAAAGTACTTGGTTGTCATGAAAAAATCGAGGGGGCGCTGCGCGGCCAAGGTGTGGTCGTGACCTGGGGATTTGGTCATATTCTGTCTCAAGCTGACCCGGAGCATTATGACTCCGCATTAAAAGCTTGGTCTTATGACACGCTTCCCATCGTGCCATCGACCTGGCAAATGGTGGTGCCAGCCGATAAGAAAAAACAGTTCAATGTCATCAAGAAATTATTGGCCAGCGCGACAGAGGTGGTGATAGCCACCGATGCCGACCGTGAAGGGGAAGTGATTGCCCGTGAGATTTTGGAGTTTGTGGGCTATCAAGGTCAAGTCTCTCGACTTTGGCTCAGCGCCTTAGACGAAGCGAGCATTCGTAAAGGTCTGGATAATCTCAAACCTGGCAGTGAAACCGAATCGCTGTATTGGGCAGGACTTGGTCGCAGTCAAGCTGACTGGTTGCTGGGCATGAACCTAACGCGGCTTTGCTCTTTGGTTGGGCGAGAAGCCGGTTATCGTGGCGCCTTATCGGTGGGCCGCGTCCAAACGCCCACCTTGCGGTTAGTGGTTGAGCGAGACTTGGCCATCGCTCACTTTGTCTCGAAACCGTTTTATGACGTGATGGGTGACACGGGCTTTTCGTCTAAATGGCAAGCACCAGAGGCGCAGAGTGATGAATCAGGGCGCTGTTTGTCCCGTGAGGTGGCTGAGTGTGTGGTTCGTGACTGTCAGGGACAAGCGGCGACTGTGACGGTGTTTGATACCAAACGGCAAAAAGCCAAACATCCTGCGCTGTTTTTCTTGGGCTCTCTGCAGAAGGTCATGTCGGCTCAGTTCGGTTACACCGCGCAGCAAGTACTCGATACAGCGCAAGCCTTGTATGAAAAACACAAACTGACCACCTATCCGCGAACCGATTGCGCGTTCTTACCGGTGAGTCAGCAGGGCGAAGTGACTCAAATCTTGAAGTCGCTGGGTCAGACTTCTGAGTTTGCATCGATGTGTCAAGGCGCGGACGAGGCAATAAGCAGTGCGTGCTGGAACGATAAAAAAGTGGCGCAGAGCTCTCACCACGCCATCATTCCCACCGCGAAAGCGCCGGTACTCACCGGATTGACGGAGCGCGAAAAACACGTGTATCAGGCCATCGTGCAGCGTTACGTGGCTCAGTTCTATCCGCACGCCGAAGATGACGCCACCGTGATTGAATTGCAGTGTGGGGGTCACCGCTTTAAAACCTCCGGCAAAGTGGAGCGCGTCAAAGGTTGGCGAATTGTGGCGAAAGAAGAAAAAGAAGAGGGGAAAGGGAAGAGCGAAGACAGTATGTCTCAATCTTTGCCCTCTCTCACGGTTGGTCAGGCGCTGACGTTTTCTCAGGTCAATGTGGTGAGTAAGAAAACCACGCCGCCTTCTGCGTTTACCGAAGGAACGCTCCTCGATGCGATGGCCAATATTGCGCGCAGCGACAATATCCCCGCTCAGCTCAAAGCGATTTTGAAAGAGACGGCGGGGCTTGGCACGCAAGCGACGCGCGCGGCCATCATTGAGACGCTCAAAAAGCGCGGCTTTGTGGAAGCAAAAGGAAAAAAGCTCCTAAGTAGCGAAGCAGGGCGCGGTTTGATTCAGGCGTTGCCCAATGAAGTGAGCAACCCGGTGATGACCGCAATTTGGGAGCAGTCATTAGAGAGTATTGCCAAGCGAGAGATGAGCCTCGATGCCTTTATGCAAAACCAGGAAGGGTTTGTGCGAGCCATTGTTAGTAAGGTGAAGTCCGGTGACATCACCATCAACTTACCGAAAGTCGTAGAGCCCGAAGCGCCCTGCCCGTTGTGTGGCAAAACAATGCGTCTTCGCTCAACCAAGAAACCGTTTTGGGCGTGTGAAGACCGCGAGCAATGTGGCCTTATTCTCGATAGCGTGCGCGGCAAGCCCGCCAAAAATCAAAAATGTGCCTGTGGCAAAGGCGTGTTGGTGCGAAAGTCTGGGAAAAACAAAGGCAGTTTCTATTGGAGCTGCAGCGCGTGGAAGCAAGGCTGTCAGAAGCGTCATTTCGATGACAAAGGCAAATTAGGAAAGGAGATGGGCTCATGATAGTCGCCCGTTCGTTATCACCGGCTGAGCCTGACCTGATGGAAGGACGCACATTGGCATTGCTTCGTATTCTGAGCCTAGAGGGGGTGGAAGTGGTTCAGTACCACGCCCCTAAGGGCGGGTGGACGCACGATGCGCTGGAGTGTGTCGATTATTTCTCCGTGAGTCCAGACGGTTGGGATGCTTACCTCGGTGAGCAGTGGATTGGTTCGTCTGAGGTTTGAATCCAAGAAAGCATTGAATAATGAGTCGGCTAGACGACACAAATATTCAGCTTTAAGCGCTTAATGGGTGAGAGGGATATGAGGCAATTTCTCACAGAAAGGCACCTGGATGCGTTGTTGTCGATGTATTCAGAGCGGGACTTCCCTAACAATACTCGAAAGGCGGTGCGCCTTCGCATTATTCATGGCCACACTTACGAGTTGGCGGAGTTTATCACCGGCGTTTCGCGCCGCAATATCTATAACGGGGTGAAAAAATTGAAAGTCGCGCATGACGTTATGATGAAAACCTACGGTAGAGATGGAGGAGTAAAACGATGAGACACGAATCGTTATTTGATGATCATTACAGTGGCTCGGAAGCGCTTCGGCTTCATTCACAATACAAGGGTAGCTTTGATAAACTCGTGGAGGCGCTGGAGCCTGTCTGGTCAGGAAAAACAGTGGCGCATTATTGTTATCGAGCCCCCCAACCCCTTCATGTGTTGAGTGGGGATTCGTTCGAGATTACGATCAATGTGGGGTGTCAGCCCCACATCCCGACAGGGTTTGATTTGCAGGATTCCTGCCGAGTGAATCATATTACGGTTGATCTCTGGGACAGTGCCGATGTGCAAGGTTTTATTGAGTTGTTGCTGCGTAAGTTAAACGCTTCTCTTGTGCTTTCTTCGGTTGAACCACTCTAGGAGAACTGACATGAGATGTGACATTCCCATTCGATTGCATTATTGCTCAGAAAGTCATCATGAGTACCAATCTAAAAAAACGCTGATAGCGGTAGGAGCTATTTCGCCTAACGTCGACATTGAAGAGAGACTAGAGCAAAGCCAGTTCACGTTATCTGTTGAAGCGTCTCGCTACCTGCTCGCGCATATACCCTATGCGTATTTTGATTATGGAATTGATGTGGTTCATACCAGTGTTCTCCCTTACAAAGGAGAGGGTTACTTATCCTTGAGTAATCCTCGGTATATAGGAACCGACTTTAACAATGACTATATCCAGGACTTGAGCCTGTTGAAGCATGATGAAATCAGAGACTTGGTTCAATGGATGAAGAAGCATAAAGAAGAAGGTTGGTATCTCGTGGGGCTTCACGATATTCACATATCAGGAGAGTTATGCGAAAACATTCAGTTTACGTTGTTTTTAAGCCCTTATGTGTTTGCGGTTGAAGATAGATTAGCTGCATTGTCAGAAGGTAACGACAAAAAGTGAGTGGTTTTTGTTTCAGCTCTGCGACTTTTCATCAATATTGAGCATAGGCTTTGGATGCTGCTGCAGTACTTTAGACAGCACGCCACGGTTCACGTTGAGCGTTCTGGCTACTTTGGTTTTGCTTTTACCGATGAGCTCCATGGATTCTTGGAATATGACGGGTTTAAAAGCGTCCAGTATGACGCTGACGTCTGGTGTTTCAGTCCACTCATCAAACTGAGCCAGATACGATTTTAAGCTGGCTTTGAAGGCTTTTTTAGCTTGTTTCATTTCGTCAGAAGGGGGCGTTTGCATGAGGACTACCTTAGAGCGTGAGTTGGAGCGTGCAGCGGGAATCGAACCCGCATCATCAGCTTGGAAGGCTGAGGTAATAGCCATTATACGATGCACGCAACGAAGCGCCTGTGATAGAGCTTCGGCCAATGGAGTTCCTGTATCCCACTGGCGCAAGCATTGTAACGAATAATCGTTTTGGTTCAAGGGGGGGGGGGAAACTGGGTTTGCTGATAAGGACGCTTATAGATCCTGATAGTCAATTTTTGTTGAGAAGATATTTAAAACGTCCGTTACTCACGTCAAGAGTATCAAGCACACGGGTTTAACCGCCCTTAAATGGCTTTCTGAAACGTGTCGCGGCTTCTTTTTAAAGAAGTGAAGGCGTACTTAACTGCCCTTAACCTACGAAATGGTAGAGTTTTGGTGCGATACACCAACTTTTTACCACCCACGCGGGAAACTTGTTTTCCTTGTGGGGACATAGTTTTCTCGTGCAATCTATCTTGGAGAAAACATGATGTCTGGTATTATTATTTTAGCGGGTCAAGCCTTACCACTGGTCGATTTGCCAACTCAATTGAAGTTGGAGCAGGCTACTTGTTGTAGTGTGTTTTGGTCTTCTGAGCGAATGTCGAACTATTTTGCTTGGAAGGAAGAGAAAGCAAATCTTATTATGGAAAGCTTGTATCAAAGAGCGAAGCGCTGGCCAGAGCGCTTCCCAAACGATAAAGGTGTCTACAAGCATGTCTTGAAGCACCTACCAAAATGGTACAATGATGTGCAAAGTACGTTGCAATGGCAACGTGAGCAACATTGATGACAAACCGCCTCTGACCGTCAGGTTAGGGGCGGTTTTTTATATTGGCAATGTCTAGGATCGGCTTTAAACGAGTTTCTAGTACGACATCTAATCGTGACAACTCACTATCATAGATGGGCTCATAGTAAATGCCGGCCTTTGTTGCTGCTTTGTATTTGATATCATCCCGGAGTTTTTCGTCGCCTTGGAAGTGGCCTTCCCCTTGAAATTCAATAACGGCAATGGGGTTGAAATGACGATCGGCAATACAAAAGTCAACGCGTTTAGAATTAATCGCAGAGTAAGCGGCAGTACCGATTGGAGAGTCCGGCGCTGAAATAATTTCACCAAGATTGATTTGTGGATAAATGTAGAACTCGCCTTTAAATGAGTTGGTGAGCTTTTTTAAAGCAAAGTAAACATTCCGCTCACTTTTATTGAGTATTGAGCGCTTGTACAGTGGTGACTTATCCAATGCTTTTCGTAGGTTATCTTGTGTTGTGTCCATTGCATCCTGTCTTATGAACGTCCTGAAGCCAAAGTGATTAATAGGCAGAATAAAATGATTCTAATTGCATAGATTGAGTTCGTACACTCTTAAAAGTGATAACTGAGTCCTCAAGCATCCGTAAACAAGGCCTCTAGAATGATGAAAAATGAATCAAATAAGGTGTGACATAAATCACTTTACAAGCCCATTTGGACTGTTATCCTCAGGATGTTAAACGTTGAATACTGACGAATAGTATTAAACACACGGGGTTAACCCCCCTTAAATGGCTTTCTGAAATGTGTCGTGGCTTCTTCTTAAAGAAGTGAAAGCGTACTTAACTGCCCTCAGCCTATTATTGATAGAGCTTTGGCGCTATACACCGACTTTTTATCACCCCCACGGGAAAATTATTTCCCATGGTGGGATGTAATTTTTTCTCGTGCAGCCTGTCTCGGAGAAAACATTATGTCTGATAACAATCAAAACACTTATTTCGACCTTCACACTCATGGATTTGGTTTTCTAAACCGCGTGAGAAAAGTGACACCGAAAAAAGGTGACCCGTTCTACGCAACCACCATCACGTGTTTACGTGGTGATGATAACGAAAGAACGTACATTGACTGCAAAGTCGTAGGGAAAGAGGCGATTGAGCTTTTTGAAGCGCATGGTCTTGATAGCTACGACTTTAGCCAACAAGGTGGCGATAAAGGCTCACTGAGTTTTACTATCAGTGATATCTCGCTCGACACCTTTACTTATCAAAGCAACCACAGTACGAAAGCGGGTCAGTTTGGCGCAACCATTAAGGGGCGTCTACTCAAAGTGAAGTATCTGAAGGTGAATGACGTTGTACTTGTACAATCGCCAGCACCCACTGGTTCTGATGCAAATCAGCAAGCGGCTTGATGTTTGACTGCCCCAATACACTTTTGTGTGTTGGGGCTTTTTATTACTGTCATTGATTACCCACAGGGGATACGTTCCCCTATGGCGACGTTTCTCCTTTTTGCCAATATTAGGAGAGCGACAATGAACAATACAATGATGATTCAAGAGACGTATAACGCCTTTGTACTAGAGAGCGTACTCGACACCAATGGTTTCACAAGTGAAGAACCCTGTCCTTGCTGCGGTCAAGCTGCTGTAAGACGTGAATTTGATGAGTTACTGGGTGGTTGCATTAATTCAGTTTACTCATTGGATTGTACTCACTGTGACCATCATGAGTGTGACCAAGAGTTTTGCTCTAAGTGCGAAGCCAACATGGAGGAAAATGAACGCGGTTATCTCAAAGCTTGCAACTACGCTGGTTTATTCGATGACATCGAACAAAAACTCCGTAACGGTAAAGCGATAACAGGCGTTCATTGGACTGAATTGAAACAGACGCTGTACAGCGAACCCGAAGTGGTGAGTTGGCTGTGTACGTTTTATCTTCTTGATGCTGATGAGCCGCAAGCGGTGGTTCATTGGTGGAAAAAGACCATGCTGGACGCGCGTTTTGATGCACGCCTAGAGGCGCGTATTGAACAAGCGAAATTGAATTAACTATTAACCCAACCCACAGGGGACTCGTTCCCCTTTGGCGACGGCTCTCCTTATTTATTTTTGAGGAGAGCAAGATGGACAAACTCAATCTTTTACAGACCAAAGCCACGGCGCTTTTTTCTGTGGCGAGGGGCAGTGATATTTCACCACCAGAGCTGGTAAACGCTGGCTTTATGATGCGTGAAGGTCGCTTTTACCCCGTCGAAGACATTGAAGTGATCCAACAACGCCTTAGCCATGATTTCATGGTGTGGGATGAATCTACCCCTAATGTGAACACGCTGAGATTTCAGCGTCGCTCACATTAGGGGCAACCCATAAACCCATAGAGGGGAATGCCTCCTCTATGGGGTCATTCCTTCTTTTTTACATTAGGAAGAAATGATATGACTCAACTTATGGTGACGGTAACACTGGCCGGTGGGCAGAAAATCGATTGTGACGTTTCTAAACATCACTATCGCAATAACAAGCAAATCGCGCTCCAGTTATGCACTGCCGATACAAAACGAAATGAAGCTTCGGATTCGTTTCCAGGGGAGCCTATGGGCACTCCGACGGTGTGTTTACCAAACAATCACTTCAACGAGAATGAAACGGCCATCAAAGATTGCGACGAGTACGCTGGATTTTTAGGCGCTCTTGAGCAAGCAGGAGTGGTTCGACGTACCACGAGAACCATTCATGGTCCGTATGTTTCGTATAACGTCGTGGAAGTGTTGATCTAACCGTAATGTAACCCATCCGACAGGAACCTCTATTCCTGTCGGGGATTGGGGTTTTCTGTTATTCTTATTTTATGAATACGGAGAAATATATGTGCGAAAAGCAAAAACGTATCGAAGAGTTGGAAAAAGAGAACGCCGAGCTTTACCAAACTTTGTCTAATACATACAAGCTTAATGCTGAAGGGCGAAAGTTCGAAGCTGAGCGAGAAAAGCTCAATGCCGAAGAACAGAAGTTTGAAGCTGAGCGAGAGAGGCTATTAATCGATACGATGAAAATGGTACGTGATATTAAATATCAGCCGATATTACTTATCACGCCACTTGTCGTGTCATTGATCGCTTTAGTTGCTGCTATCGCTAAATAAACCTCAATTCGACTTAACCTTAAAGCCTCTATCTTAGATAGGGGCTTTTTTAATCATATTGCGCTTTGCGCACCACCCACCTGGGATGTCTCCCAGGTGGGGCATCCTTTTATTTTTTAAGAGGAACTGATTATGCCAAATTGGTGTGTAAACCAAATTCATATCGATGGGCCTGATTCTGATGCCATCATCGAACTTATGACCCAACCTAAACCACTGCTTCATCAACAAGCGTCACGCGCGGCGGCTAAGCTGTTTTTAGCCGGTGTCGGTGGGCTGTTAAAACCCACTTACCCGATGAGTTTTGAACTCTACCCAGACCTTGTTCGCGAGGTGGGAAGTTCAACACCAGAAAATCGTGCGTTTACAAAGTTTGTCACGTTAATGAAACAACCCGATGTGGCACTCAATGAGGAGGTCTGCCAGTGGCTGTTGGCGCTTTTTGATCAAAGCGGCCTCAAGCAGCGTTATTGGGGTGACTTACCGAAAGCTGCCAGAATGAAGATGGTGCCTTTGCTGAAAAAACAGGCATCAGATTGGACAGGACTCTATTTTCGTCGATTACCGCTCGATATTGTTTGGGCAAAGCTTGATTTACCTGAGTTAGAGCAAGTGTCTAAGGACTTTTCTCTTAGTGCGTTAGCGCCGCCGATGTTACTGGTAGAGCTCAATGGCTTTAATGGTGGTTTGTTTTCTCGCGATAGCCAAACTCCATCGGGGTATCACGATAACGTTGAACGCCTTGGCACGAAGTGGGATCGCGTCTCTGTTTTAGAGGTTGGCGAGAATCAATTGGAATTTGATACCGCCTGGTCTCCGGCGACACCACCGATAGAGGTGTTAGCGCGTCGTTTTCCAAAGACCACGCTCACTCACTTCTTTGCTGAATGCGGCTGCGCCTTTGCCGGTTACGTCCAGTATGTAAACGGGGTTAACCATGAAGAGATTTGGGAAGACCTGGTGTTTTCTGAGCAAGAGAACGAGGAGGGCTATTACGACGTGGTGGGGCCTGACTATGTGCTTGAGCATTTCTCTCACTATGGAGGGTAATACTGATGCAGGTTATCTATGTATATGATGATGAAGGCACCATGGCGGTGGCCAAAATAACGGAAAGTCAGTCAGCGCAAGAGGCCGCGATCGATGTGGTTGAGGTTGTGGTGAAGTGGACAAAAGAGTTCGGCTTTTTGATTTATGCTCACAATGAGTGCCGTGCGCATCTTCAAGAACTGGAGCAGTTAACGCTGCAGGTGAAAAATCATGAGGTCGATATCCATCAACCCGATTGGTTTCGTAGCGTGTTGGTTTTTACTTTTTCAGCTAAATAATCTGATTTACTTAACGTCTTTTAACGACAAACGCCAGCGATAAGCTGGCGTTTTTGTTTCTATCGTTAACATCAACCGCTAGTTCTATTTTTACAAGGTGGTAGTTAATAAAATATTCCCGTAAGGATATCAGAAATTTCACAAACAATCTCAATTAGAATTTCTTTATTTTGACAATTCTAATCGAGATTTTTCTATTGCCTTTTTGTTAGCGTGTGGACGTCTTTTATTGTTAGGAGAATGATATGCAAACGCGCTGGCTCATGTTGTCTTTTGCAGGCTTGTTGGCCGGGTGTCAAACCCCGCCTGAGCCTGTACAAGCGCCGCCACCCCCATTAAATATTCGCACTGCCCCCGAGTTATCGGGCAGCAGCGTGCAGACCTCACGTTATGTCATTGAACGCTCGGCAGGCGAGCAAATGACCGACATCTTAGGCGTGCCGATTGAAGCTCGTTTACCCGTAATGAGCAAAATGAGCATCAAAGACGGTGTCGAGTTTTTATTGTCAGGCAGTGGAGTGTCGCTGCGCACTCCAACGTCTTACGCTGAAACGCAGCTCTATGCGCAGCCGTTGCCTTTGGGTCATACCGATATGGGGCACATGAGCCTTCGACAAGCCTTACAAGTCATTGGCGGTCAAGCGTTCTCGCTTGAAGAAGATGTGGTTCGGCGCAATGTGGGTTTTCGCCTCAAGTACGGATATGAGTGGCAAGCGCCAAAGGCTGTGACTGGATTTTCAGAAGGGAAGTCTCCTTTGGTGGGCACAGTGAAAGCGAGCGAAGCCGTATCGATATCTTCTGCCTCTCCTTCAAAAAAAGACGGCACGTCAAGTGTTGTCATGACCCCGCAACTGAAAAAGTCGCTGGCATCGAAAAGCGCCTCATCAGAAGAGTGGTCCAGTTTTGAGGATGACAATGATGCGTTTTTCGCCAGCGATATGCAGGTTAAAGCCTCGTCAACTTCAAAAGTAAAATCGACACCGTCTAAGTCGTCTGTGAAGAAAAAAGCACTCACCACTTACCGCGTCCACGCTGGAGAAAGCTTTCGCACTGCATTAACTCGCTGGGCTTACAAACATGGCGACCAACCATTGGCGTTTGCTCAAGATGAGGCATTTTTGACTGCTTTGGATGGAGTGGCCACGCAAGATTTTATTCGAACGGGCTCACTGTCGGGTGCTGTGAAAGCACTGTCGGCCTCTAATCCGTCTCTCAATACGTTAACGCTGTACTCAAACACACTTTCGAAGCTGTTGGCTTTTCATCCGTGGAAAGGTGAACGCGTGACGACCTTAATGGCTTCAGGTGACACCTTGAAAGCGGCGACTAAGCAGGTCACTGAGCATTATGGTTGGCGCTGGGATGAAAAATCGTCTTGGCCTGTGGCTGACTTTACCTTCACGCCTTATCCATTGGTGACCATCGATGGGGACATCAGTATGGCCATGACCACGCTGCTCGGTCCCTATCCACTCAAAGCGCAGCGCCTAGACGCGACTAAAACTATTTACATCAAAGAGGTGACGCCATTATGAACCTATTTCGTCTCTCGGGTTTTCAATCCTTCTGTCTCATTGGCGTGCTCTTAACGCTCTCAGGGTGTGAAACCCTTGGGCTCAATGAATACGACAAGCGCAATGATGAGTCCGCCTCGGTACTCAGTGACATCGAGCGCCACAGGCATCGTGAGTCTCTCAAAGTCGAGCGCATTGAGCAGCCACCGGCCAGCTTGATACCGATTGAGCGCCGCACCGATACTGACTATCTAAGTAAGACCGTTCGTGTCAGCACGCCCGCGTCGGGCTTGCCACTGAGCATGGTACTCAGTGATGTGTTGTCCCCCCTTGATAAACAAGCGTGGTTTGGGGCGGGCGTGAGTCCGAATACGCGCGTGCGTATTCAACATGACGGCTCACTATCGGCATTACTCAATGATATTGAGCGTCAGCTAAATATCGGCTTTACCCCTAAAGGGAACACATTGAACGTCGAACGCTTTGTGTCTCGCACGTTTGAGCTTGAATTGCCGCCAGGAATGCTCAGCGACCAGATTGGCAGTGGTGAAAACAGTGAAGGCAGTGGCGATGAGGAAACCTCTGCAAAAGTGGAGGGGCAATACGTGACTTTATCGAGCAGTGATGTGGATGTGTTCGGGGAAGTGGCCTTGGGTGTGGAAGCGTTATTGCAACTCGACCCAGATTTAACCGGAGAGGGAGAAGGGCAAGAGGCTTTGGTGGGCTCTGTGCAAGCGGTGCCGTCTTTGTCTCGCTTAATTGTACGTACCACGCCAGGGCGCATGCGTGAAGTGGCGGCGTTTGTTGAGCAATCGAAACAATCGCTGACGCGTCAAGTGGCCTTGGAGGTTCAGGTGCTTGAGTTTCGTTCGAATCTGGGTCACGACCGAGGAATTGACTGGAATATCGTTCGCGATATCGGCGGCGACAGCAGCCTGAGTTTTTTCATCCCAGGTACCAACCTGGTTTCTGGCTCATCGAGCCCTGGTTTTGCGTTTACGGGCGGGGGCAAATGGTCCGGCTCAACGGCCTTGATTAATGCATTGAACCAGCAAGGGCAGGTGTCGACCGAAACGCCGATCACGATATTGGTGCAAAACCATCAGACCAACCACATCACCCAAGAGCGCATTATCGAGTTTGTTGAAAACATCAGCTCTGACAGTGATGAGGGCGTCATTACCACCGATACCGAGCGTGGTAAGCGTAGTGAAGGGGTGGATTTCATTGTCGTTCCGAACATTCAACGCAATCACGTTTACCTTCGAACCTCGGGCATGTTAACCAAAATTGAGTCGCTGGAAACGCAGGAGGTGGGCGGTGAAACCTTGGTCTTCCCACAAATGCGTGAAGCCAAAATCAACTTTGCCAACAAGCTCAAATACGGACAAACGATAGTGGTGGCCTCGGTGTCACAAATCGACACCACGACAGAAGAAAGTACCTTCCTGGGTATTCCCTTTTTAGGGGGTAACAGTGCAGTGAAACAGCGCGTCGATACGCTGGTGCTCCTCACTCCACGGAGGGCGGACGGATGATGGAGTTACTGTCTCTTCCTCATCACGGTCACGTGACTAAGACCATTCGCCGCCTGAAAAGCCGCAGCTTGCAGTCTTATCAGTACGTGTCACAGCGAGGGAATTGGATCTGCCTGTATGGCAGTGATTGTGAATGCGTGGCGCGCAGTGAATGGTGGCTCGATGTGTTAACCGCGCGCGGCCTGCTCAATGAGCACAATGCTGATGAGCAAAATGTCACCATTATCGAGTGCATTGACGGTCTGTGGCACGCGACCTTGATTGATGGGGGTGTGGTGCGCCAAATTTGGACTGACACGCACTATCACCTGTGCGCGGCCAATGCAGGCGCCTCACACATCTTGTTGGTTGAGTCTTCACAGGCTGAGTCCGTGGATGAAAACCCTGAGCGTATTGCGCCGCCAAGCGACCAAGAGTTGAACTTACTGGAGCAGTACCGGTTAGCGCCGCCCCGTCAGCGTTTGCAAAAGCGCAAGGTGATAATGGGAGTGAGCGCGTTGCTCGTTGTCATGGCCGCTTTAGCGCTATATGTACAGCACCCTGAGCCTCAAACGCCTGCAACGTCTCAAGTGAGTCATGAGAGCGACTCGACTGAGCCCAAAGCGCTCCCGCCATGGGGGATGTATCGCTTGGTACTGCATGAAGCGGTCAGCGCGCATTCGGTCATGGAAGGGGCGCTACTTGGCGCGACCCACCTAGTATTATTGCCTCAAGGTTGGAAAGCCAAAGGCTTGACTCAACAAGGCGCGGAGCTGACGGCCACGATTGAGCGTGAGCCGAATGGCCTCATCGCTGTGTGGCAGCAATGGTTGCGCCAACATGACTCGCTTTCTCCGTTTTTAGATGGAGATGGGGAACAACACACGCTGCGTTTACCTCTCGCGTCTGGGCTGCCTTACTGGCAGTCACACGTAATGCCGATGCAGCCGACAGACCAGCGCTTGCAAGACGCGCTCGTGACCATGGGGTTTGTCGCGCAGTTGACCCACGAGAAAGCATCAAGCTCTTGGCAAAGTCAAACCTGGGAGGTGACGCATCAAGGGGTGAGCGCCTCAGAGCTTAACACCCTGGCGGCGCTGTTTGCGGTCATGCCGATCTCGATGAATGCGTTCACACTCACACCGGTGAGCCCACATCGTTGGTCACTCTCTTTTTCCATCACTTTATATGGAGGTCTCTAATATGACCCTTCCCCCAATTAAAATTGGTCTCATCGCCTTGATGGGCGTGGCAGCTGTAGGCATGGGCTACACCACGTTATTTCCTGACGTTGAGTCTGAGTACGCGGGTACTTCTGCGGAGCACTCCGAGCAAGACAACCATGTCGAACCGGATAGTGAGGCGTCTGCTTCAACGCCTTTATCAACATTAAGCGCCGAGGCACCGATGACTCTAGACGCAAAGCAGGACCAACCTGTCGAGGCTGTCAGTGAGGGTGTCGCTCAGCAAATAGCCAAACTCAATCTTGAGCCAAAGTCGGTCGCACCCCTGCCTCCTCTTAGCGACGATATTGAGACGTACCTGAATAAGCTGTCTGAGCTCAACATGGCGACGCTTGATGCGCAGGTGCGTGAGCAACATTTACGTTCGCAACCGGACAGTCTGGAGACCGAGTTGAGCCTCATCGGCGCACCCGTCAGCGTGACCCCTGTGGTGAATGCACCTTCAACATCTGGAGAGCAGAAAGACGCTGATGTGGTGCTGGGCAGCCTTGTGCAAATCGACAACGGCGCGTGGCAAGCCCGCATTAACGTGCATGGCCGTTGGCATAAAGTGCAAAAAGGCACCGTGGTTGGAACCTTGTCGATTGTCAGTGTGAGTGAGCAAGGCGTTCGCTTGCGTGATAACGGCGCGCAGCGCTTTCTAAGTATGGAGGGGTTTTGATGAATGAATCCAGACATGACTTGTCTTTATTGCACGACCAAACCTTACTTGAGTTGTGCATCGAAGATGGCCACACCATTGTGGATGAAGACGGAGTGATTTGGGTGGACTGTTATGACAGCCCAAAACACGCCGTTATTCGCCGTTACGTGCAAGAGACGGAATCGCTCAGTGGCGGGCGATTTTTTGCGCGCCCCCCGATGGTGAAGTTAACCGATGAGACGCGCGTACAAACCTTACTTGATATGGCGCGCACGCTACTCAATCAAGAGACGCAAGCGGCGCTGGAGTCGGCTTATGGCGATAAACTGACGCAGCTATGTCAAGCGGCGGTGGAGGTCAAAGCCTCTGATATTCACCTTGAAGTGCATCGCAACAGCACTCAGATTTTACTGCGCGTGGATGGGCGCCGTGAAAGGCTCAAAACCTTTGCTGGCGGGGAGAGCGCTGAGCGACTCGACCGCGCGGTAGGTCAATCTTTGGCGGCGTATATCTTCAGTTTGGGTAACTCCAACTATTCACCCAGACTGCCACTTAATGACCGCTTTGAGCTCCCTTGCTCCGTGACAAAGCTGGATGAGGAAGGGCAACGTCACCGCGTGACTATGATGGTGGAGTGGCGCGTCGCGATGATGCCACTCAGCCACGGCATCAAATTGGTGCTGCGTTGTCTGACGCCTCTTGGTGAGCCGCTCACGCTCGACAATATGGACTTATTGCCTGCTCAACGCGATTTACTGGAAAGTAAAATGCAGCGCCGCTCAGGCATTATTGTGCTCACCGGCCCCATGGGCTCAGGAAAAACCTCGTTAGTGTACGCCTTGTTTGACACGGTTGACCGTGTGGCGCGTTGTTGCCATACGCTCGAAGACCCGATTGAGTTTGAGCAAACGGGCATCACGAAAACTTTGGTTGAGCCTAAGCGTGAGTTGGTCGATGGCTCGGGGCAATACCTAGACTACACCTTTTATGCCTTAGAGCAGCTTCGTCAAGACATCGACATCACCTCGTTTGGTGAGCTTCGAAGTCATGACACCACCAAAGAGTTTACGCGTAAAGGTGAAACGGGTGGTTTGGCTCTCTCGACCTTGCACGCCAATAGTGCGCTTGGGGTGCCGGCTATTTTTATTGAGCAGCTTGGTATCCCGTCTTCCATTGTTTCAGCGCCAGGGTTAATGCAACTCTTTACCCACCAAAAGCTGGTGCGAAAGTTGTGTCCGCACTGCGCCTTAACGCTGGATGAAGCGAAAGCGGTGTACGAGCATCACAATGAGCAAGCCGCCTATCAAACCAAGTTGACTCAGATTTCGACGCTGTTACCCGAGGCGCATCATCAAGTGCGCGTAAAGCATCCCGCAGGCTGCAAGTATTGCCGTCAAACGGGGGAAAGAGGCCGCTTGTTGGTGCTAGAGCTTATTGCTATTGAGGACGCCGACCGTGAGTTCATCAAAGCGCAGGACTATTTGGGCTGGAGTCGTTATCTGCAGGCGCAAGGCTGGCCCGACATTCGTCGTCATACGCTGCATCGCATCGCGCTTGGTCAAGTGGACATTGCGTCCGCCTCTGAGCAGGTGGATGGCCTAATGCCCGTGTCTTCCCAATCTTTGTACCAACAAATGGGGCAAGAGATGGATGAGCAAGCGACCTCAAAGCAAGCGGAGGTCAGTCATGTCAGTGTCTCTTGAACAGTGGTTGTTTGACAAAAAAGACCAAACCGCCCTCCTTGAGCAGTGGCGTACCTGCGCGCAGTACGGCATGACCACCAAAGACTTTTGCCAAAAGCTGGCAAGCAGTGGCTCAGGGAGCGCGCAAAAAATTGGGCAAGCGGGGCTCAAAGCGCCAGGGGAAGGCAAACGCTTTACCGATGTGCTCCGTGGCTGGCTCTCGCCCGTGGTCGTATCTACCCTTGCCATTGCTGAGCAAAATGGTCAGCTCAAAAGCGGCTTAGATATTGCCATTAAAGAGCTCGAAGGCGGTCAAGGCGTCATGAAATCTCTCTTGCTTATGATGGCTTTTCCGCTGCTGACTTTACTGGGACTTGGCGTATTAGGCGTGTATATCAGCGGGGAAATCATTACGACGGCGGGTCTTGAGTACTCCATGGCCAGTCAGGTTCGAGAGGCGGTCTCTGGGCCAGGACTGGTGGCGTTGAGCCTCTTTATTGGCACCTTGATTGTCCAAGCGCTGCTTATGCCGGTGTGGACCGGGCAAGGGCGCGATATGGCCGATAAACTCTGGCCGTTTTGCGACTATCGCACGGCGGTAGCGGGCAACCTTTTATCCACATTAGCCAACTTGTCACAAGCGGGCATGAGTCTCAAAGCGGCCATGACGGAGGTGGACGCGTATTCGTCTCGTTACTTGAAATCGCACCTCAATCAAATGCAGCGCCAACTTGAAACCGAAACCAACCCAGGTCGCGCGCTCGATACAGGGCTTTTGCTCCGTGACGCGCAGGTCAACCTCAATGTCATGGGAGATATCGCACCACTTTCGACCTTGCTTGAAAAAAGCGCCGAGCAACACCACCGCCATTTATCGAAAAAAATGGCCACGCTGAAACTCATTGTCCCAAAAGTCATTTTAGTTCTGGGCATCTTGCTGCTCGCTGCCCTAGTGGGTAGCGCCATGGCATCCCTTTTTATCTCGATACAACTCTAAGGAAACACAACATGAAACGCATTCGTTCAAACCCAAACCAACAACGTGGTATCAGCCTGATTGATTTCATCATGTACCTCATCCTGGCCGTTTTTCTCTTTCTTGGCATCGTCAAACTCTACAACATGGCAACCGCTTGGTCGGCGCAAGCCAATACCATCTCGGCAGTGACGCAAATCAAAGCCGGTGCGGAGAAAGTCAAAAGCGTCAATCACACGGGTACTTCAATGAGCAAAGTATGCAGTACCGGGCGTAACTCGGTGAGCTCGACAATTTGTGGTGATACGCGTGATGGCGTTGGCACCAATGAATATGGCGGCGATTACACCTTGACGGTCGATAGCGCGAACATGCAGCGCGTGAAGGTGGGCATCACCAACATTGATACGCAGTACATCGATGATTTGGCCGATACGCTGGCCAAATTGAGTGCCGGTAACTGTAACAGCGCTGCCAGCTGCGCGACCTTAGCCGTCTCTGGCAATACCATCACAGTGACACTGTAAGGAGTCGGCATGAATCTTACCTCCCTCACGCTAGCCAGTACGCTGCGCACCTTGGCCATGTTAGGCGTCGTCACTGGGTTATTGCTGGCTTACCAAGGCGCGAGAGAAAAAGCGTTATTTGAGCGAACAACATCGGCGGTCATGCAAGCGATGGATGAGCAGATACGCAGCGAAACCGAACGCACTGGCTGTCTGCACGTACCGATTGACGACAACATCAATACGCTGGTCAGTGAGGGGTGGTTGGAGACGAGCATCCGAGATAACAGTCCTTGGACGCTCGATATTGCCTATCAGGCGAGCCGTAACAGCGGCCGCGTGATAGGTAAGCACCTCACGTTGACAGCGCACTCCAGTCAGGAGGCAACTCGCCTTAACGAACTGGCTCAAACTGTGATAGGTAGCTGGCAATTTCAAGGTCGAACTTTAAAGATATTTGGAGTCGTTAAAGGACCAACCGATGTATCGCGCATGGAGTTTGACCCAACTACAGCGTGTTTTGCTTGGTAAACATAGGCTTGCCGAATAAAGGAATGAATGATGAACAATAAAATGAAAACGCTCTTATTTAAAACGGGGCCAATAATGAACCAAAAGACCAAAATGGAACTGTATTTTTTGTTAGGTTGGGGGATCGGTCTACTGACCGGTGTGAGTGTAGGCATGAATCAGAAATTGTTCATCAATCTCATTACTGAACAGCCACCCGCTGTAATGTCTCCATCCTATATTGATGCAATAACCGTAGTACCTGCCATTACGACGGAGAGCTTCGCTGATGAATAGTGCCTTCAAGCAGCGTGGCGTGGGACTCGTCGAGTTCATCCTTACGCTCGTACTCAGTCTGATTATTTTTATAGCAGCCTTACCATTTTATAACGACTACCAAACTGACAAGAAAGCGAAAGCTTACGGTGAGCACATAAGAGGATTGATAGAACGTATCCATCAATATCAATACTACAAGATCACTGAAGAAGGGGTCGATTCGACCAGTCAAGCGAGTTGGCCAGCAACGTTGGATAACCTCATGAACGACTACCCCGAACAATACTGGGGTAGTTGCACGATTGACCAAGAACTCAATGGTGAATGTAAGTTACCAGATTACGTGCCGTGGAGTCCGTCGCGTCTGAGTACTTACTTTTACACCGACCTTACGCACATACCGGCATTTAACGAGCATTTAGTCATTCGCATTCCTCTTTCTGAACTGGCTTCCGATCCGAAAGAGTGGACACGTTACTCAAATGTGTTGATTGACATTCCAGGAGCAAAGCGAGCGGGTAGTGATATCCACATTACCTTGCGTCAAGCGACGTTAGCACTGATGTACGAAAACATTGTCATGCGCGATGGGAGCGCCACATTAACAGACGATTGGGATGTGGGCGGAGCGCACGGTATTACCAATGCGAAAGACTACTTAATTGCCGCCTCTGACGGTAGTCAGATATCCGTATCAAAACGATTGGTGACGATTGAAGCGGTGTCGCATGGTCAGACGGTAAGAAAGCCAGCGTGCAGTAAAGGTTTATCGCCTAAATTGATATTGAATATTGGAGACATTGAAACTCCAGCTCACTATGAGAGCCTAGCCAAGTTTAAGTCATACATCCTGAATGAAAATAGCAATTATTGGACTATCGGGGTTGATACTACAGCAAAGAATACAAAAACAAAAAAAATGGAAGCTACACATTTTGGTAAAGCAACGGCTTTAGTCCAATGTATTTAATCGGAGAATCACAATGAAAAAAGTTATGTTAATGATTACGCTTATGAGTGGCGCAATTGTAAGCCACACAACACTTGCAAAGGTCACACTGGAAGATGGTTATGCGAGTGAAGCGGACTATTACGAGAGTGTAAAGCAAAACCGCGCGGAATATGAAAAGGATTTGTATGACGGACTAGAGCCGCCACAATCTGGCTCAGGTTCAGTTCAAGTGGTGGAATTCTCATCCGGTTCAGAGTC
Source organism: Vibrio sp. Isolate22 (assembly GCF_022398115.1). Taxonomy (NCBI): domain Bacteria; kingdom Pseudomonadati; phylum Pseudomonadota; class Gammaproteobacteria; order Vibrionales; family Vibrionaceae; genus Vibrio; species Vibrio sp. Isolate22. The sequence goes on from NZ_JAKEUW010000022.1 coordinate 20,742, forward strand.
CACGTCCATTATCACCAAAACCCTAAAGCCGACAAATGGATGGGTATGCGCATTAAGTAAAGTGAGTGGCTTTTATGGTAGGGGTCTAAAAGGTACAGATGCACATGTCTATCAGTCTGGAGGGTACTGGAAGTTGACTTCTGGACGTGCTAGTTGTGGCGGATGCGCTGTTTCAGCTAAAGCGACCTGCTGGGAAGTGCAATAGACTTGTACGAAACTTAGCTTGATGCTAATTAAAATGAAGCACAAACAACTAGTGGTATTGACTAACCGCTAGTTGTTTGTTATTGTATTTTTACCGATATAAAATGGGCTTGATAAGGTTAATTGTTAATAATGTCAAACGATTATAGAAAAGGTAAAGTTCTAATTCCTCAGATGTACCTGAGTGAAAGTGAAGCAAAAGTCGTACTTACTGCTATCGAGAAAGCTACGCAAAAAACAGGCGTGACAAACAATAGAAAACAGAGAATGTCTATTTTAGAGATTTCTCGATTCTACAACGAAAAACACTAGGTATATGGATATGAAAAAAACACTACTTGCGCTAGGATTGAGCGCACTATCAAGCTCATGTTTTGCTATTACAAACGGAACCGTTGTTGATTGGAAGCATGATTTTGATGATTATGTCAGCGGTAATTGCACGGGCTTGATTGTGGGTGGTGATAAGATTCTAACTGCTGCACATTGTGGAATTACTAATAACGTAGTTGTTATATACGACGGTAGTTATCTTGCCGTGAAGTCAAAGGTTGATCACCCAAACTACACAGGTTTTAGAAATTACGATGTTTCCATCCTGGATATTGATAAACAGGCAACACAAAACATCCATTTTTTCGCTGACTTGAATCAGGCTACGGCTAGCGTAGGCGATGCCGTTCATTCTTACGGGTTCGCAGGTAGTCTCACAGAACTCAAACGCGGTGACTTTACTGTCAGTAATGTTAGCGATCCATCGATCGATCATCTTTATCATAAATATGCTATTGGAGGCTCTGAAACTGAATCCGGCGACAGCGGTAGCGCATGGTTTAATGCAAGTAACGAAGTGATAGGCGTTACTTATGGCGGACAATCTATACCTGATCTTTTCTACTCAAAAGATTTCATCTTAGATACGGTGGACGGCTGGCACTACCCAACCGTGATCAAAGGAACGGGGACTCAAACGATTAAGGTTCAGTCTTTACACCAAAACCCGGTGGTGGATGCCGCTTACGTAGTTGGAGATGTAGCGATAACTGGCGGTACATGCCAAACCTTGCCTGCGATTGATGCTTTCGATACCTGTACGTATGAGCTCGATGTGAGCGGCTCTGGTCAACTGCATCTAACCACCAATGAAGTGATTGATATCAACCCTGTGGCACCGACGCCTGTTCCACCTCCGACAACGACACCAAGTTCTGGTGGCAGCGGTGGTTCTCTCGGCTTTTTATCTCTACTAGGATTGGCTGCATTAGGTCGTTTAAGAAAGAGACAGGTCTGATATGGACTATAAAATCAACGACCCTGTGGTGTTGGAAATGCTCGATGGTAATGATTGGCGCGTGATACGCACCACGTATCGTCAAGCCATACGGCTATTAAGAAAAACGCATCATCGAGGGTATTTGTTGTACCACGAGGGGGCGCGGTGGGATGCAAAAGCCTGACGCTTTCACTCTGTTCAATTGTCGGCTTCATCTTGCCCCAACAAGCGGGGCTTATTGCCGTCAAAATGAACCTTATTGGATAATCTTGTGATACTTTTTATCAACACACTTTTACTTTTCATTTTCCTACATAGATTATTAACCTTCTCTCATGCCCCTTCCGCAAAGATAAATTTGATTAGGGGGATCAAAGGTGTCGTCGTTTTAATGGTCGTCACGGTCTGGTTGATGCCGCTTCATCTCCCCTTATTCCTCCATGGCGGTGTTCTTCTTTTCACTACGTGGATAGGTTTTGGGTACAGTGTAAGGATCGCTTTGAATGAACTCACCTTACTCAAGCTAACCCCGTCCTTAAAGAAAAACCAATACCATGTTCACCTTTCAACGGCGATCTATCCTTTTACAAGAGATACGTACCAAGAGCTCGAACTGTTGATTGAACTGCTCCCAAAATACAGTGGGCAATCATTAATACTAACGTCACCTCTACTGAGTAAGCACGGCTCATTCTTTAACATTGAACAATTAAAGCCACTCCCTGTGAGTATCGAGGCTTCTTATCATTCTTATTGGCGTTCACCGCTAGAGTTTCTGGTATTGTGTTATTACAAGTACATCCAGCGTGAAACTATTCTTATGCATTCCGATTTATCAAGGCAATGTCGAATACATTTAACGTTGCCTAGAGTCGATGGTGTCTAAAGAGGTGATATCAATATGAAAAACTTGGCTGGTCATGACATTTCCCTGTTTCTTTTTCGGTTTGTTCTTCATCGTAGAGGGATCAATTTTGTCATGAATGAGTCGATTGCGGAGGATTTATACCCGGAGACCGAGCTAAAACTCAAACCTATCGTACACGCCTGCTCTGAAACGCTCTTGCGCTATAAAGACCAATGTTGCGGGGAAACCATCATGGACGGCAATCTATTGGTGGATGGCGACTTTGAAGTGATGCTATCGCCAGGGCTGGGCCGACATTTCATTCTGGAAGAGAAAAAGAACCTTTTCTCTGATGCTAATGAGATTGCTAAGTTGCTGATGGATGTGATGGACAGGCGAACGATTGAGATTGACTCTGGGGAGTATCTAGGTTCCCAAGCCGTGATCAGCTCTATCGGTCGTACGGGAATGAACCTTCAAGGGCTTGAATCGTTGGGGAACCGACAACAAAACACCTTTATCACTCAATTTCCTCAACTCTCCAAGGATGTCCTTCCCGATGGAGTCAATGCTAGAGTCAGCTATGATCATCGTGGACATTGCATGATGTTTTTACACGATAACTTCGGCGTGATAGGAAAGGTCGTACTGGTTGATGGATTCATGCCTAATATCATGGCTGAATTGTCTAAAGAGCGCTCAGAGTATGTTGATATCAAAAAGACACTAATGGAACAAATCCTTACCGCGATTGAAGTTGAGTTAATCATTCAAGTTTCGTCGTCGAGCTCTACCTTGCGTTATTAAACAATATCGAGCGGTCAGGAAAGGAAGTGCGAAGTATTTTCTTTTCTGACTGCTGTGCAGGTAGGGCGCAGCCCGTAGGACGGCATAGAGTCCTGTTAAAAATGGTCAGGAGCTGCATGATCAGATAGATTCGTTTATTATGTGCACCATCCACTGTTAATAACCTCACCTTTATGCCTACGACCAAACCTAGCCTAGTCAAAGCCAATTTCAAACGATTCATGCGTAAACCCAAATTACGTATTGAAAAAGCACACTCCCTTGAGGATTTACTTAACTGCGCGGCTTTTGGAGTTCGCTGTAAAATGAACAAGCTTTCGATTAAGGTAAAAGACGGACATTTGGTCCCGCACCAATACACCCAAGGCAAAACTAAGCCCTAGTCGATCTCAACCCACAACGCTTACCCCTTTCGATGCAACAAAAGATGAATCACTTCATGTTCATCCACATGGTCGACTTCCACGCGGTAAATGCCGTTAGCTTGCACCGCTTCAATAAGCGCTTTTAATCGATGAGTTTTCACCGTCATCGCTAGCGGCTTGATTTGGTTATTGTCTTCATCAAACCCATTCTCAATGCCTTTCTCTTTCATATAGAGCGTATCCATTTCAATGCCTTTTTCTGAGTCTTCCAGCATCGATGGGAATTGATGCTGTTCAAATAGACTACTCAGCATGATGTAGAGTTCATCCGCTTGTGAAAATTTAGCCTGGTACTCAAGATTTAGACGGTTCACATCCCAAAGCTTGCGCTCTAAGTTGCCCGTTGGACTGCGGCCAATGCTGAGCATGGTTTTGATTTCAGGTTTACACGTTGAGAACTGAGGCTGTTTGACTTTTGGTTTGATGAATTTCACGAGTCGTTCATTTCTTCTTTTCACGGTCCAGAACCCGCCTTGCTTGCTCATGGTGCAATAGAGGGCAAGCAGCGCGTGGGTCGCGAGTGCGTCAAGGGCTTGATAGTGTTTCAGGTTTCGGCTCATACAGTCATTTATCTGTTCAATTAAAACAAGAGTTTACCAGAAAAGGGCGAGCATAATAGAAGATAGGTGTTCTGTATATTTTAAAAGCCGCGCAGGGTAGCATATTTTATTTAAATAATCTCAATTAGAATTTCTTTATTTTGGTAATTCTAATCGAGATTTTTCTAAGGTGTTTTTGCTACGGTCGTCCCATCACTGACAACCGTAGGAGCGAGGTGTGAAATTCACTCTCAAAACGTTACTTAGAGGGCTACTGTTTAGCCTGTGGAGCCTTATTTTAAGCGCCGCTTGCCTGTTCGCCTATCAGCAGGTTTTCTCACCGGTTCAACAGGAGAGCTTTGACTCGCGATTGGACGCACTGCATCAAAGTTTGGTGTTGGCGATGAATGAAAGCCGCGACAAGGAGCGTCAAGCGCGCATTGAGGCGCTGAACTCATTGCAATTCGCGCTTGATGGGTTAACCCAGCGCATCGATGAGCAACAGGGTGAAATCACCGAGCTCATGAACACGCAATCCAATCAAGGCGCTCGTTTGGATGAATTGGGCTTAGACAGCAAAAAGCTAGAAGTATTGGAAACAAAACTTCAACGCCTCTCTCGTCAATCCACAACAAAACATGCGCCCCCCGTACGAGCCAAACCTGTCGTTAAGCCCACAGTAAAAATACCGACCATTACCGCGCCTTTTGTCTTATTTGATGTGCAAACGCGGGGCCATATCCAACTGGCGATTGTCGGTAAGCCCGGCGCCAGCACACTGGCAGAGTTATCCGCCCTTCAAGCCGGTCAGCATTATCTCGGCTGGAAAATCACCGCCGTCAACGATCAGCACATCGAGGCGCTTTATAAAGGCCAACGTACAACGTTAACGGTCGGGGAGGGATAAAGATGAAGATTCCCATTTTATGGGCAATGTGCGCCTTACTACCGATTTTCTGGGTAGGGGCCACAGAGCTTGAGCGTAATCAGGTCTCACAAACCAACATTGAACATAACCAATCCCGCTCGCTGAGCGTCTCGCAAGACGCTCAATACTGGCAACTGAGCCAAGCGGACTGGGCGCGCTATGAGCAATTAATGCAAAGTCCACTCACCTATGACATGCAAGAGGCGAGTCCCCTAGAAGTCTTAGCTCAGTTTGCGCGCAGTGAAGCAGAGCGGGCGCGTTTGGCTGAGCGTTTGGTGGCGTTTGATAAACAACGCACCGATGGCTTGTTAGCGCTGGATGTGGCGTATCGCGCAGCGTGGGCGCGGCTCTATCCTAACTTGAAGCCGATAGGGCCACGATTGCCAGAGCGCGTCGCCCTGTTTGTTCGCGCCAAGTGCGACACCTGCGTCGATGCACTTAAGCAATGGCGCTCTCATGGTGTGGCCGTGGACGTATACATGCTCGGAGGTGATGACAAAGCGTTGCAAGCGTGGGCCTCGGTCGCCGGGGTGCGCCACGGTGATGTCGAGAAACAGTGGATAACGTTAAATCACGACACGCGCGCCTTATGGATGACCCTGGCTAAAGGCAAACCTGTTCCTGTGGCCATTTCAGAGCAAGGGGGAGGTCAATGGTCAGTCGTGGCGTTGCCTTAATGATGAGCTTGTGGTGTTTTGGCGCTCAGGCGGCCATTCCGCCGTTGTATCAGAAGGTCGCCGCTCAGCACGGTATTCCTGCGAGCGTGCTGTACTCCTTGGCGCTCGGTGAAAGCAAAACCCAGCTGCAAAGCGGCGCAGTTCGCCCTTGGCCTTGGACGCTTAATGTCAAAGGTCAATCCTATTTCTATGCGACGTACCCTGAAGCTTGCCAGGCGCTGCATGGCTTTTTGAAACACACACAGATGGTGGATATTGGCCTCACGCAACATAACTGGCGCTGGCAAAAAGACCACTTTAGCCGCCCGTGTGAGGTCTTCGACCCTACGGTGAATCTCAATCACGCCGCCGTCTTACTCAACGAAGGCATGCGCAAACACGGCAGTTGGGTAAAAGCGGCTGGGTATTTTCACAGACCAGGCGGGGGCGAGCCTGCTCGGCGTTATGAGGCTACCTTTGCCCGTCACTTACAACAATGGAGTCCATCGTCATGAATCGCCGATTAACACTCATCACTCTACTCTTTCTGCTCAGCAGTCATGCCTTGTCGGCCGCGGATTTATTGCAAGGGATGGTGCCGGTGAATACGCCGCAGTTAACCCCTGGCAAGGTGGAACGACGCTCGCTCAATCAAAGCGTGAGCACACCTCTGTTTATCGTTGGGGATGACGCTTTATCCCATCGCTGGCTCAGTGCTAAACGGGACTATCTAGCGAGCATTGGCGCCATGGGGATGGTCGTCAATGTGCAGACGAAGGCTGGGTGGCAACGATTTAAGCACTATGACTTAACGCTCTACCCCGTGGCAGGCCGTGATTTCGCCGCCGCTTTTGGTCTTCGTCACTACCCGGTACTCATCGAGCGCGGTGAGCTCAAACAATAATAATTCATGACTTTTAATGAGGACAGCGCCTATGCCGACCCACGCTTTATCTTATGCAGATATTCAACATGCGATTGCAACCACTCGTCAAGTGATAGCGAATCAAGCATTAGCGCCAGTGATTCTGGCGCTCGCCCAGCAGAGCCAGACGCACAACGTGAGCCCTGAGCACGCCTTAATGATGCTATTAAAATATCAAGGAGACAGTGATGAGCATCAACAGTGACAACCCTTTTGCACAGCGCTGCTTACCTCCAAAGCGCCTTGAGCTGCCGCCGGCTAAAAAGAGAAGTAATAAAGACAAAGCGGCGCATCAAGTCAAGCGCCGCATTGAAATCCTCGAAGAGCGCTGCGCCTGGCAGCGAGAGTGGGGAGTAACGCTAGATGATGAGACCTTACAATGAGTGGTTACGCCGAAGGCCTGCTTCGCCCTGCTGATGAACTGCTGAGCGCAGCTATGTTTAGCATGGCCGCTATTGTGGTGGTCATCGCCCCACAAGTGTTCATGCTGGCCCCCGTTTTCGCGCCCCCGCTCGGGTTTTGCCTTGGCCTGTGTGCGCTTATTCGCCTTAAACAAGGGCTCTCCGTACTTGGGTATCGCAAGCGACTGCTTCGTATGCCTTATTGGGCGATGAACTCCGATGACATGCCGGTGTATCAAAACAAACTCTTTCTCGGGAAAGGCTTTCTAGTCCTACCTCGCCACGCTCAGCGTCTTTATGATACACGTCAAATCTGGGCAGAGCGCTACGTCACGCCGTCTAAACTCTACCGCTTTGCGCGCACCATGGAAGCCAAGTACGAAGGAAAGTGGATAGAGCGCTTTTGGTCTGGGAAACGTGTGATAGCCAGAGCCGGTAAAGTCTGGGGCATCATTAATACTTTTCTTAGTGCCATCAACCCGGTGAAACCTTTACCCCCGGTGGGGGGCGACTCTCGAATGCACGGCATCGGCCTTGATGAAGAGGTCGATTGTTTATTGCCAAGCAGCGCGAGAGCGGGGCACACCTTAGTGCTTGGCACCACAGGGGTAGGCAAGACACGTCTGGCTGAGCTTTTGGTGACGCAAGATATCCGCCGTGGCGATGTGGTGTTGATGTTTGACCCTAAAGGGGACGCCGACATGCTGCTTCGCATGTACATCGAATGCCTACGAGCGGGGCGCCTCGATGAGTTTTATATCTTGCACTTAGGGTATTCGGACCAAAGTGGGCGCTACTCACCGGTCGGGCGCTTTGGCCGCATTACGGAAGTCGCGACCCGCGTTTCTGGCCAGCTTGACGGCGGCGGCAACAGCGCCGCGTTCAAACAGTTTGCGTGGCGATTTGTCAATATCATCGCCAGAGCCTTGGACGCGCTCGGCAAAAAACCGGATATGGCGGCTATTCAGCGCTACGTGACCGCCATTGATGAGCTGTATGTCGATTACTGCGTGAAAAAGCTCCCTTCTTACCACCCAAAAGCGGCGGAATTGGTGACTGCGCTTGAGAGTAACGTCAACGAGAAAAACACGCCGCGTCACCTGCAGGGGCGAAGCGCACGTGTGGTCGCCCTTGAAATGTATTTTGGCGCGCACCCCGCTGCAGACGATGTGCTGGCCGGACTTCGAAGCGCCATTCAATACGACAAAACCTACTTTGATAAAATTGTGGCCTCCTTACTGCCCTTGCTCGAAAAGCTCGGCACCGGTAAGACCGCTGAAATCATCTCACCGGTGCATACGCCCGCCGATGAACGGCCCATCATCGATTGGCGCGAGGTCATTATGCAAGGGGGCGTGGTGTACGTGGGGCTGGATGCGCTTTCTGATACCACGGTGGCCGCCGCCTTCGGTAACTCAATGTTTGCCGACCTGTGCTCTCTGGCGGGGGAGATTTATAAGTTTGGTAACGCGCCGGGCTTTGCCAAGGTCAAGCCGCGCAACATCATGATACACGCCGATGAATTTAATGAGCTGATTGGTGATGAGTTCATTCCTATCCTCAACAAAGCGCGCGGGGCTAAATTTGTGGTCACCGCCTACACGCAAACCGAATCGGATATTGAAGCGCGCCTTGGCTCACCCGCAAAAGCGGCGCAAACCAAAGGTAACTTCAACAGCTTGATATGCCTTCGGGTTCGCGAGCAAAAGACCGCGCAAATTCTCACTTCACGCATGGCAACCGTCACCATCAAAGACATTGTGCCAGACACCGGCGCCAATGATGCACCGGGCAGTCAGACCGGTTTTCACTCAAGCAATAAAGACACCCTGCAAAATAAAGAGGTGCTGCTGGTCAGCGATAACGACATCACTAATTTACCCATTGGCCAAGCCTACGCTGAGCTCGAAGGCGCCAAGATTTGGAAGCTTCGCTTTCCATTACCAGGCAATGAAGGCGACCTCGAACTGCCCGACAATATTCAAGCCTTAGTCGATGGGATGCTCCAAAAAAGCCAATCGGTCAAAAGTACGCACGATTGGCTGCACGACACCGAGCAGTTCAACAGCTGGATGAATAATGCCTACCTTGGGCTCGATGAAGAACAATCACAGGAGTCATGAAATGAAAGTCAATCCGATGAATAGAGAAGCCTATCAAAACACTAACCCTATCGCCAAGGAGACGTTTCAAGCCTTTTCTTTGCAATTTATGAGCCTCATCACCAAGGCGCTGGACGCGCTTGGTAAAAAGCCCGAAGTGACGACAATCCTACGTTACATCACCGCCATTGATGAGTTGTATGTCGATTACAGCATGAAAAAGCTGCCTTCTTATCACCCACAAGCGCCAAAATGGGTGGCGGCTTTAGAAAGTCACATCACTGAAGCGAATACCCCACATTACCTGCAAGGGCGCAGTGCTCGCATGATCGCCCTTGAAATGTATTTTTCTTCGCACCCCGTTGCGGATGACGTATTAGCTGGGCTTCGTAGTGTCACTCAATACAACCCAACCTACCTCGCTAAAGTCGCCGCGGCTTTGCTGCCTTCACTCGTAAGGCTCAAGGCGAATAAGGCTACTGCGCCTTTTAATGATGCCTATGTGTCTATCCGATAAGGTCGATGAGGAGGCCTTGTGGCAGAAAAAACACCGAACCCACCCGTAAAGCGCGAGGAGCCGACGCCTTGGTATGGCCTGCCTTTCGTGGCTTTGGGGCATCTTTTTTGGATATGGGTGTTGTTGATCTTGATCGAATGGTTCGCGCCACTTTGGGGACAGGTGACGGGGCAACACGCCAAAACCGTGTTAGTTGAGCACATCACTTTGCTGCAAAGCGATCAGCCGCATCTGGCGGCAAAGGTGATGGGACTGGTGAATGCGCTGAGTCAACGCATCGAGACACTGCTTAGTATTGAGTTTGATGGTGTATTGGCTTTTGCAAACGTGTATTGGCACGGCGTGGTGTATGTGACCCTTGCGCTGTTTGTTCGTGTCGCTTTGCTTTTTTTAAGTTGGCCTTTGTTCTTACTGACAAGCTTTCTCGGGGCCTTCGATGGACTAGTCTCTCGTCAGCGGCGCACCGCCTTTGTCGGGCGTGAAACCGAAACCACTCATTACTACGCGCGCCGAGCCGTCTCTATGACCATGATAGGCGCCGGTTATTTATGGCTGTTCATTCCTGGAATTTGGCCCCTATCTCCGACCTTAGTGTTGTTGCCTGCGGCAGGCATGACAGGATTACTGGTTCGCACCAGTGTGGCGAGCTACAAGAAGTATCTGTAAATCAAAGATAATAATAAAAGCTTTTGGAATTATACATTAATAAAATCAAATAATCTCAATTAGAAATACTTTATTTTGACAATTCTAATTGAGATTTTTCTATTGCCTTTTTGCTAGCGTGTTGACGTCTTTCTAATTAGGAGTCAACACCGTGAAATGGCCACTTTTATTCTGTCTGAGCGTGCTCAGTCCTAACCTGTATGCCGACGTCGATACCGAGCAGCGAGAGCTGGCTTTAGTGTCTGCGCAGCTGGGTACCCTCGATTACCTCATTACGCGTGCTGAGCGCGAAGCCGATTATCGCGTCGCACGTCAGTTTGATTACGATGCGCTGCGCCTGGATATCCGCACCCTTCAAGCGGGCATTGATGCCTATTTACGCCCTGAGCGCAGCGCGCCAAAACCTATCACGCCACTGGGCGGCGATTACCTTTCGCAGGCGCCTCATGAATGATCCCCTTTTAGCCTTCGAGCATGGCGCCGGGTTTGAGGCCAACACGCTGGCATGGGTGTTGGCCGGACTCACCAGTGTCTTGCTGATGCTCTGGATGCTGTGGGTATTCTGGAGCGGCTTTCGCGGCATGAAAAACAAAAAAGTGACCAAAGAGGTGTTTCGCCGCTTGGTCTTTCGCGCCGTGTTTATCTTTCTCATCCTGCAATGGTTTTTATATTACGGAGTCGCAACATGATCCAACTTCGAGCGTTTTTTCTTTTTGTCGTCACTTGGCTGCACAGCCTGAGCGCGATGGCGGACATCCCCACCAACAACACCCCGTCTCAGGGCGGCAGTGACAACATCTTAGAGCTCATTTACGCCTATGCCTATGACATCTTGCTTTACGGGGGCGGCATCTTCATTGCCTTTTGCTTTGTCTATTTCCTGGGTCACATCTGGGATGTATTCAGCAAAATCAAAGAGAAACAAGCCACCAAAAAAGACCTACTCAGTGACGGCGTGATTGGCGCTGTGCTTTTGCTGTTGTCAGTATGGGGACTCAACTACGGCCTTGATATTTTGGAGGGCGTGTAATGCACAGCGCTTCAACCTTGAACGTCATGCCGCCGTTTTATAAAGGTCTGTCGATGGGCGAGATGGGACTGCTGGTCCTTGTGTGTATGAGCCTCACGGGATTGCTGGGGTTGGCGCTGTACTGGGTGTTTGGCGCGCCTCTCATTCTGTTTACCGCCTTGCTGCTCGGGACGCTCGGCGCTTTTGCACTGCCCAAAAGCCTCATGCGAAAGCTCAGCCGAATCAAAACGCACCATTGCCAACATTACGCCAGCAAACGTTTTGAACGCTGGTTTCACCCTGAGCGCTATCACGTTGATGCGCGCCGCTTTGCCTGCAAACGCATCGGCTGATAAGGAGAAAACATGAGTCAACCACCGAAAAGTCGATTTCGCGCCTCACTGGCCGGGCGAGACAGTCACATCCGGTCGCTACGCGGCGCGCTCGCCATGATGAGCACTCTTGCGCTGGTTACCACTTGGGGCTGGTATCAAGCCGGACAAGACATCACGGTGCATACGCCGCCCGATTTAAGCTCAGGCTCATCACGCCCGTGGTGGGAAGTGCCTAAGCCCAATGTGTATGACTTTGCCGTCAATTTATTTGGACTGATTAACCGATGGCCCAGCGATGGCAATCAGCAATACAGCGAGAACCTGCATCGTTACACCGATTACCTAACGCCCAGCTGCAAAAAGGTCTTAACACAAGACTTTCAAAACAAACGTCGCACAGGGGAGTTGTCGGGGCGAGAGCGCAGTTTAGCGCCCATTCCCGGTTACGGATTTGACGATTGGCGCGTCACCACGTACAGCCGAGACAGCTGGACGGTACAAGCCGATTTAGAACTCAAAGAGTACGTGGATGGCACCTTGGTCAAACATAACTTTATCCGCTGGCCACTGCGCATTGTGCGTTACGACATTGATGCCGAGCGCAACCCTTGGAAGCTCGCCATTGATTGTTTTGATGGCCCAGCAAGAGAAATTCAATTCAATGAAGCGCAGGAGAAAGAGCAATGATGCGAACAATGATGAAAAGACGTGGGGGACTGTGGCTGACACTGCTGCTGAGTTTGATGACTCACCTTCATGCTCAGGCCAGTACGCCTCGCGCCATGGAGTGGCAGGGCGTCCCACTGCAAGTGGTACTTACGCCAGGGCAAGAGACCATCTTGACCTTGGGCAGCGACGTGCGCGTCGCGCAACCGGCGCACTTAACGCCTTACCTGTCCATGACCTCACTGGCAGGGCGAATTTACCTCACAGCCACCGAGCCTTTTGATTCAACTCGACTTCAAGTGATGCGGCTAAGTGATGGATTGCGCTTAATACTCGATGTCAGCGCCAAAGCGGGCGTGGTTACCCCACCGCAGATTGATATTGTTTTGCCCGGCGGTAAATCAAAAGGCAATGACCGCCAGATGGGCTCTACTACTGAGCCCCAAATGGCGCCGCAAGCCTTGTTGGTGCGCTATGCCATGCAAAATCTCTACAGTCCATCGCACGCCATTGAGCCTTTATCTGGCGTAGTACGAGCGCCGATGGGACTGCCTCGTGATATCAGCCTAAGCGCGTTCAGTCAGTGGCAAGTGAATGCCAAACCCATCGCGGCTTGGCAATTGGGCGAGCAGGTGGTGACGGCCGTGAGCCTAACCAATAAGGCATCAAAGCGTGAAACCCTCGACCCACGACTCGTTACTCTCAGTCCTCGCTGCTTTGCACTGCGCTGCGCAGTGAGCTTTTCCCATCCTGAAATCGGGAACGCAGGCTCACCCACCGCCCAAGCGACGGCCTTTATTGTCACGCCAGGGCCCCTGGCAGGATACCTATTACCCAGCCGTTTACCCAGCCGTTTACCTAGCCATTTACCTAACCATGGAGGGGAGTAGCGATGTTAAATAAAGGAAACCCCGTCATACGACTGGCGGCGCTTATCGGCGCGACCGGTTTTATCGCGGTACTGGTCATCGCGGTCTTAAAACCGTCAGACATCGAGGCCAACGTTGAGCCCAGCGAAGACACAACCCCGGTCAGCGTGACGGCGTCACCCACCCAAGCGCAAGTGCTGCAGGCGTTTGATGACAGCCCAACCGATACCATTCGAACGCTCAATGCCGCGTATTCTAAAAGTGAAGCCGAAAAGAAAGCCCTCTCGGACGCGTTAAAGCAAACGCAGCTTCAGGTTGAAAATCAGCAAGCCCAAAACAGTGAACAAGTGAAAGCCCTTGAAACCCAATTAAGTCAGCTTGCCCAAAGGCTCAATTCGTCGTTAAGCACCATTGAAGAGAAAGTCAGTCAAAGCCGAGACCACCTCAAGGTGCGTCAAGCGCCAGTGCGTGAGGTGATAGACGTCTCTTATGACGACCTTGGCATTGATTCAGGGCGTCAGGGACTGGCCGTGGGCACGGCGCCGGGCGGCTATCACCCATCCTTTGAGGCTCAGGGCGTAGCTCAAGACAACTGGATTTGGACTGAGCCGCTGGATGCGACTCAAGACAAAGAAGGCAACTGGATAACCCCTGCCACCCAAGCGGTCAAAAACGCACTGGGCGCAGCAGATGACGCGTTTACCAGCCAGACGGGCCGATTTGATGCCAATCAACAAGACGGAATGCCAGTCTACACCCTGCATCGCGGCACCATGTTGGCCGATGCAGTCAGCATGACCGCACTGATGGGGCGCATTCCCTTGAACGGCCAAGTCACCGACCCTTATCCGTTTTCGATGATTCTAGGGCGTAAGAACCTGATGGCCAGTGGGTTTACCCTGCCGGATGTCCAAGGGGCCATCGTGACGGGCACGGTCACCGGCGACTGGAGCCTGTCTTGTGTGCGCGGCGTAGTCGAATCCATCGACTTTATTCGCGCCGATGGCTCGATACTCTCTTACCCAGAAGAACTTGAGACGGTAGATTCGGGGTTTGACGGTTCATCGATTAAAACCACGGATTTGGGTTTTCTGGCCGATCCCAACGGCAACCCATGCCTAACCGGGGAGCGTATCTCCAATGCCCCTGAATACCTCACCACCAAAGGATTGCTTGACGCCGCTTCTGCAGCGGCCAATGCCGTGGCCATTTCACAGCAGACCATTTCGGTCGATGGCTCAACCAGTACCTCAGCGTTGACGGGCAATGCGGCGAAAAACGCCGCCGCTGAGTCTGCTGCAGCGTTCACGGGCACCGTTTCAGAGTTTATTGAGGCCCGCATGGGCTCAAGCTTTGATGTGGTGTACACCCCGCCCGGCACCAAAGCCAGTATTCACCTTCGTAAACCCGTCACACTGCGCGCCCCCGCTATCCCTGTTCGCGTGCGTTACGACACTCAAACCCAAGGAGCGACGTATGAATTACCGTAACCTTATCAGCGCGATGAGCCTGCTCGGATTACTGGGCTGCTCAACGTCGCAAGACGACACTTTACCCAATCCTCAAACCAACTCAGAGCAAGTGTGGCAAAACCAAATGTCAGGCGGCGGATCCAATGCTGATTCGCTTAGCCAAACGCAAGGCGATCTGCGTATGCCGCTCGATATGACCACTTTGGCGCAGCGCCAAAGCGACTACACCCGAGACAGCTGGCGTGAAGCGACCAACGTTTTTCCAAGGCTGCCCAATCCCGATGTGGTGCTTTACGTGCTACCGCATCAATCGGGCGCGTTGCCGGTGCCTGGATACAGCACCGTCTTTCCCTTGTATGAGCGCGTGCATTACGCCGCGCCCCTGGACAGTCCCGCAAATCTACCCAAGGAGCGCTGGTAATGTTGAAAAAAATACGCAATACCGTCACCCACTTTTTTACCGAAGGCAAAGAGTTGGAAGCGCCAGCCATTGATTACAGTGTGCCGCCGTCGTTTGCGGCCAAACTGCCTTGGATCGAAATCAGCGATAAAGGTCTGGTGCAACTGGAAGACGGTCGTTCGATGGGTCTGTTTTTTGACATTACGCCTCTGGTTACGGAAGACAAAACGCAAGCGCAGCTTGAGCGGGTGGTATCAAGTGTTGCTCACACCCTCACCGCCTTAATTGACGAAGACAATCCGTGGGTGGTGCAGTTGTTTGCGCGTGATGTCGACCGATTTGAGGATGCCCATGAGACATTACTCAACAGTGCACGCGTTGATGATGAATTCACCCGCGCGGTACTCGATGAAGACCGCCGCCATTTCGAACTGATAGGGCGAGAGCAAGGTATCTTTGCGGTGGATGGTCGCCCCTGGCGCGCCCGCGAGCGTCAAGTTCGTCTCGCTATTTATCGCTGGCTCCCCGAAGACGCTAGTGAAACACTGCAAAAAAACAACCTTCGCACCTTAAAGAGTCTAAGGCGCCGCCTGTTATCCCCGAGTACATTCAAAGATTTAGGCATCAGCATCAAGGCCAGCTCAGGCGAGAGTATCCACGCTTGGCTCAGCCCCTTTTTTAATCCCTCTGGCATTGCGGGCGAAACCCTGCGTTATCGCCCACCACGCAGCTTTATTGACCAAGATTTCTCCGAGCGACTGCTAAGAAGCGGGGTGCGCTCAGACGTTGAAAACGGCTTATGGTGGTTTGAGGGGGAGAAACCTATCGCCACGCGCGTGATGGAACTCGACACTTGGGACAATGAGACCTTTTTAGCGGGCGCCGTGTTTGGGGAGGTTATCGGAGATGAAGCCATCGACAAAGGCGAAAAGCGCCCACAACACGTCCTGTTCGATGAGTTACCCACCGGCACCATGATGGCCATGACCTTAGTCGCGCAAAGTAAAGCGCAAGCCAGAGCGCGCATTCGCACCGTTCGAGAAGCGGCGGTGGGGGAAGAGACCGAGTTAGAAGTGATTCGTGATACCTGCGACAGCTTCACCACCTTAGTTGAAAAGCATCCGCTGTGGCGCGGGCAACTGGCGTTCTACGTACAAGGGGAGAGCGTCAGTGAAATAGAGGGACGCACTGAATCGCTGCGCGCAATATTCAACAATCGCGACCTGTCATTGCGCTTTGTCAAAAACAGCGACCAAGAGTCCCCGCTGGACAGTTACCTTCGCTGGCTGCCAATGAACTACCATCCCGAGCGCGACGACAAACTGTGGTACTGCGGCTGGGTGTGGCTGGAAGACATGCTCTCGCTCTCTCCTTTATTTGGCCGCGCAACCGGCACCGGCAGTGAAGCTTTTCAATTTTTCAACCGAGGCGGAGAGCTCTTCGGCGTCGATCCGCTGAGAGACCAACTCTCTAATGCGCACCTCAATCTGTTTGGGCCCTCTGGCTCAGGCAAATCCGCGACCTTAGTGGGCATGTGTTTACGCCTGCTGGCGATGCATCGCCCAAGGCTATTCATCATCGAAGCCGGCAACAGTTTTGGGTTGCTGGGACAGTACTGTGAACGTTTGGGGTTATCGGTCAACCGCGTTCAGGTGAGCGCTCACTCTAAAGGCCTGATGGCGCCGTTTGCCGATGCCAAACACTTAGTCGGCCAAGCCGTGCCTCACGTCAGTGATGAGAAAGCGCTAGACATTGAACACCTTAATGACAGCGATTCGCCAGACGATGAAGCGCGGGACATTTTAGGGGAGCTGGAAATCATGGCAAGGCTGATGATAACCGGCGGTGAGCAGCGCGAGATGGACGATTATCGCCGCGCCGACTCATCGATGGTGCGTGATGCGATTAAAGAAGCCGCAGAGCATTGCCACCCTACGGGCGAGCAAGTGCGCCCAGAGCACATTAAAGACGCGCTAGAGCGTTTTAGTCAAGACCCGAACAGACCTGAGCCCCGCCAAGCTCGCGCACGCCTAATGAGCGAATCGATGGCCTTTTTCTGTGATGGCCTAGAAGGGCAAATCTTCAACCAAGAAGCCGAGCACTGGCCCGAAGCGGATGTGACCATCATTGACCTAGGCCTCTACGCCAAAACCGGGTATGAAGCGCAAATGGCCGCCGCGTACATCTCTTTGATTAACCGCATCAACGGCATTGCGGAGCGCGACCAATACTCTGGCCGTGACATTGTCACCCTAACCGATGAAGCCCACCTGATTGTCACCAATGAGCTACTCGCCCCTTACGCGGTCAAAATCGTCAAGATGTGGCGAAAACTCAGCGCGTGGTTTTGGCTAGCAACCCAAGATTTAGCCGATTTTCCGGCCATTGCCCGCAAGATGCTCAACAACGCTGAGTGGTGGGTGATGCTCAACATGCCAGAGGACGAACTCCGTCACCTTGAATCGTTTAAAAAACTCTCCGAGGCGGAGAAAAACCTCATCCGCTCGATGCAATCGGAAAAGCACAAATACAAAGAAGGCGTCATCACCGGCATGGACAACACCCTAATGCAGCGCTTTTGCATTGTGCCGCCTGCGCTCTACCTGGCACTGGGCGAAACCGATGGTCCAGCGAAAAGAAAACGCCAAACCCTCATGGACTTGCACGACATCAGTGAGCTCGATGCGGCGCTGCTCAAGGCCAAAGACATCGAACAAGCCCGCCTTGACTATCTGGGGGAGGAATAAGATGAGCCTCACCTTACTCAGACGCGGCTTGTATCTATTCATTTTAGGCGGAGGGCTATGCGCGTCCCCTGCCATGAGCCAAGAAGTGACCACGGATGAAGTCATCGCCAGCGCAGCCTGTCCTGAGTGCCTGGATTACGAAGTGATTGGGGCGTGCGTGTGGATGACCTGCACCCCGGCGGGATGCTCCACCGACACCTCGATTAAGGTCAAACACCGCTTGCCCGATTTTGTGGTGATGAGCTACCCCGAAACCGGGGAGGCGCCTTGGCAAGACACCGCTTGGATGTCACCAGACAATGCCTATTCAGAGAACGGCGGCCACAGCGCGCGTCGCAGCGTGCAAGGCCTGGATAACACCTCGATGCGTTTTTACAACAGCGACGTCATCGGCCACCCAGGCGGGCAGACGATTTTCTCACTGCTCGCAAGCTTTGGTTACTCACTCTCAAGTCAAGCGATGCCGCTCATGCCGCATTATTTGTCGAGCCTTGACCCGCTCGGTTGGCGCTACAACCTGCCGGACATTCTGTCCACTCAAACGTGGAACCCACTGACCGATGCGCTTGGTAACTTTGGGGATGTCTATCCGCGTGGCGGCTTTGTCTTGCAGCGCCATTCGTTTAAAGCCGCCGCGCTGACCGCCTTTCGCGCGCTGCATGTGGTGACCCGAATGGGCGAAGGCCGTGTCTATCAACCGTTTACCCAAGCGGCGTACCCAGGCTTTTGGCCACCGGGGCCTGTTAAACCCAATAACAAGGAGACCGCTTGGCAAATGCTGTCACCAATTGCCCAAACCGATGCGTCTGTTTGGCCACAGTTCGATGACAGCTTAACGCCTTACGACCCTTACGCGCCGCACATCGCCTCAGACGACCAGTACGTCTGGGCGGCATGGCGCCTATACAAAGGCTGCCAGCGTCGTGGTAGCACGCTGATTGCCCACTTTGGAGAATAATGATGACCCATACTTGGCCGCTCAAAGCGGCGTTACTGCTCCCTCTATTGATGAGCGCCAGCGCACACAGTTCGATAGGAACGAACGTGAGCCTCAAAGCGGACAACGACAGCGTCCTGCACTACACCTTAGGCGGCGGACCGGTCATCGCTCTGCCCGCCAGACAAGAGCGCATTAGCCCCACCGCCCTTGGCGTCGGTTGGGACATGAACCTGCAGTGCGGGATGTTAGACCCATCGGTCACCGTTGAGAATCAGCTCAACGGCGTGACCGAAGGGTTTCAGGACATGATGGGCGACATGCTCACCAATGCCACCTCGGCGGTACTGAGCCTGCCAGGCTACTATCTGCAGAAAAAAGACCCTGGGCTTTACGATTTGATGACCAACGGCGTACTGCAAGGCAAGTTCGATTTTGACGACGCCAGCAGCTCGTGTGAGGCCATGGTCGACACCATGGGTGAGATGAACACCGATAAGGCTTACGCAACGCTTGCCCGCGCACAGGCATGGACCAATGCCGTAAAAAGTGGCGACGCCGTCAGAGCCAAACAAGAAGTGCAAGACGACATGGGCGACTCTGGGGTGACCTGGGTGGGCGGCGCCAAATACGGCGGTCGCAACCAACCAGCCATCAACGCCACCACGGATGCGACGCGCGCCGGCTTCACCTTATTGTCTGATGAATCGCAAAAAGAAAGCCACCAAGGCCTTTATCGCTATTGGGACAGTGAAGAGACAATGAGTGAGTGGGTGTCTCAAGTGATTGGTAGCCAGTCGGTACAAACCGGCATGGACAAAAGCCGAACCGAGGCCACGCCGGGAATTGGTCTGTCTCAAGAGGTGACGGAGGTGAGCACCGCGCTGGAAAGTGAACTTCGAGGCGCCATCGCAGAGAACAAAGAGACCGAACACTTCCCCAAAACGCTGATTGAAGCGCTGACCGAGCGAGAAGTGGACAACAACACCGTATCGCGCATTGCCAGTGAGCTCGCGCTCTCTCAAGCGATTGAAAAAGCCCTGTACGCGCGCCGCGCGCTGCTCACGGGCAAGTACGAAGTCAATATTGCTCAGCACGCCACGGCGCAAAAAGACATCGACAACTCAATTACTCGCCTTGAGCGTGAGATTGACATGCTGCGCTACGAAGCCGAGGTCAGACAACAAATAGGCACCCGCACCGCCCAAGCGGTGGTGGATGACTACCGCTACCAAAGACCTCAGGTTATCCCGCAAACCCCCAAATCCGACTCGGTCTTTTTAGACAAAGACCGATATGACAACAGCCCTAGAGAAGAATAAATGAACCTCTCAACAGCCCAACCTCAAAGCCGGTGGCGCCGAAGCCGCCACGTCATCACACTGCTTTTGTGCTTGCTCGTCGCCAGCGCACTGGCTTTTTCACTGGACGGGGACACGCTATCCAACAGCGCATACGCCTGGTACATGGTCGTCATTCGAGCGGCCGTCTACGGCCTCGCGCTGTGGCGCGCTAAGCGCTACGCCTTTGGTATCGCGCTGGCCCTCATGCTCAACGAACTCATCTTACTCACCCAATACGTCGATTTAGGAGCCTTCTCATGGTAGTCAACGATCCGCTTTCCGTCTTACTGACGCTGACCAGCTGGCAAATCTCCGGCAAAATCTTCATGATATTGAATCAAACCGGACTGATTGTCTTTATGTTGGCCGTCATTGTGTTCCAAGTGTGGTTTGATGTCGCTCAAGAGGGCGAAGACGAGGGCAACAAAGGCCTACTGAGCATGAACCGCACCGAGGTCAAACTGATGTTGGCCGGATTAGTGTGCTTTTTTGCAGTGATACCCTTGTACCCGGTTAACGTCAACACGCTCGTCATGGACCAAAATGTCAGTGAATCGTGCGGCGTGGGTATCAGCAGCGGCGCAACCCACAGTGACCAAAGTTCGTTAAATGGGGAATTGGTTCATGCTCCGATATGGTGGGTGCTCTGGCACAGTATTTCGCAAGGACTGACCAACGCAGCGGTCTCCTCAGTGCCGTGTCACTACGATGTTGAGCGCAGCATGTTGAAACTCTCTCAAATCGACATTAAGAGCGAGCAACTTAGACAGGAAACTCAAGACTTTTACGAGCAGTGTTATACGCGAGCGCGCCTGATGATGAAGGCGGCGGCGCGTAAAGAGCTGGTTAACCAAGATGACTTTGATCATGCCAATTGGATTGGGGGCTCTTACTTCCTTGGCTATAACCTGGCCGCGCCAGAGACCACCTATAATGGCTTACAAGCTGAACACATCGTGTTCAACTTCCCATATAACTCTGAGCGTGACGATCCGGTGCAACAGAAGTATCGCCGCACAGCGATTGATACCAATGCGGCGTATCCAATGTGCGATGAATGGTGGGACAGTACTCAAGGCGGTCGCAGTGATGGCCAGCGCGCCGGCTTGTTGTGGCGCTTGTTCAATCACATTGAAGACACCAACCCTGAATTGATTCATGACATATTTGACTATGATGGCTTTTTCTCAAAAATCATGGGCTCTGAAGTCACCCCTGCCGATAAGGCGAACATGCTGGTTCAGCGCGTGTTGAGTGTTGAAAATCAATCGTCCAGTGGCCGCATTGTTCGTGGCTATGGCCAGGTGCTTGATAAATCCCTCGATCACCAAGTCAGAGAAGTGTGGAATAGCGCGGCAGGCTGGGCAGGCTTACAAATTGGGCATATCTTCACAGGCCCGGCTTACTTCATTGTGCGAGAGGCGATGCCGATGCTGCAGTCTTTGCTGCTCATTGTGGTGGTGATTGCGAGTCCGATTGTGTTAACGGTCAGTAATTATTCGATAATGACGTTGATGTCGCTGTCACTCTCTTATACAGGATTGTTGTTCTTAACGTTTTGGTGGGAGTTGTGTCGAAGTCTGGACAGTAAGCTGTTGGAGGCAGTGTATTCCATGCATGACAACTTTAACCCGATAACCGGCACGATCAACAGCATGGATGATTCGATATTAGCGTTTGTGATGATCACGTTTTACGTGGTGGTGCCCGCGATATGGTTTGGGGTATTAGGTTACGCGAGTTATCGCGTGAATGGGGTGTCGATGGATAGTGCACTGGAAAGAGTCAGCCAAGCTACACGGCAAGGCACAGGCGTAATTATCAATAAAATACAACAACTTAAATAAAAATCATAATTGTGGTAGCGTGATAATTCGCTACCACATATTTCGCTGTTCTTCGCAATATGGAAATTCTCTCATAGCATCATCTTGCATTTTATTAAAATCGATTGTTTTTTTAGATTTGTATGTCGATTTAAAAATACGTGAAGCACTCGCACAATCTACAGCTTCACGGCACAAAACATTACGCTCAGCTTCTACTTCAGCATGCAGACGATCACCTTTCTCATCTCGGTATGCCTGACGCCATTTTTTCAGGAATGCTAACATTTCGGCCTCTTTTGACTCAATACGGTTAAATTACCATCAGATTACGCCTTTATGCAGGCGGTTGCAAATCGAATATTAAGCTTGACTGATTTTCACACAGGTTACGCCCAATTTTTGTGGATAACTGTTTTAATGTGTTATAAAAACATAATGTTAAGTTGGAATTCGACGAAAAAAACGGAAGGCTAAGTCAACCATGGCAAAGACAATTCACTATGACATTCAGCAAGTTAAAGTTAGAAGCGATAAAGAAAGCGCTCGCCTGACCAGTCAGTGGGATCAGGTTCGACAAATCTGTCGTGACAAACCACTCGGAGAGGTCGCGAGAGCAAGATTAGCGTTTAACCTTGTCGATTACATCACAAGTGAAGATCTGCCTTTTCGCTTACTCATCACCCGAGCACCACAAGCCATGGCCATCATCGGTGAAGAAACCCGAGTGTATAAAGAACATCGCGTCATTAATGGTAAACAAAGCGGGATGATTTACGCCAAAAGCGAACAAATGTTGCCAAGAGAAATCCGTTATACGAATGATTTTGTGGCAACCCGCTACGTTGATGGGATAAAAACACCACTGTCAGGCACTTCTCTCGTTGATTGCCTCAAGGCTGGAGAGATCATAACACCACTCGATGGCATTCTGTTTTTAGGCTGTAAGCGCATCGCCAGTGACATAGCGCGCCTTAAAAAAGTCGAACCCACCATGAACATCGAAATGAAACGCATCGAAGTATCAGACAGCTTCACAGGCACAACAAGAAAGATGGCGAGTTACGGATAAATATCGAGGGGTCTGTTATTGCCTTATTCGTCGTGTTTCGTGAGTCTCAAAAATAGTTGTATTGCATTCTGCAGGTAGGCATACACCAAACATAATATTGTTATAGGCGGCTTCTCACATCCTTGTACGTCCCTATAGCTGTACTCAATGCGCTCACTTTAACCCACAGCCCGAAAAGCCGCACAAGTCATTGTGCAAAATCCAATGAACACTTCGCAAGCACCAATATCATTGATATCGCGACATTGCTGAGACGCTCGCAAATACTGGACAGCTGACTGATAATTCAAAGATTAACGGTCGATAATTTCAACTCTGGTACTTTGCCGTAAGATCAAAAAAATGTCGGGTAAGCGGTGCCCAAGCTTTTGCAAGTGCATGACCATCTTAGACTTATGATGCTCGTCTTTCGCCATATCATGCCCAAAATGCACGATTTTACAAAGCCGGGCTTGTTCTGTGTGATTAAAATTTAACGTCAACTTAAGTAACGCCCGCTCTATCTGACGATAATTATAGGGCTTTGTTGACAGTGTTCTCGCTATGACATTCAACCCTAGATGCATAGCCATCATTTTATCAAGCTCACGCTGTATATCAGAACTGTCATCGATGCGGTCCTGATCATAGAAAGGGATTAAGTGGAGATAAAAGTGAGTAGGTTTGACATCGACTATCAAACGCTGGCGAACCGCCAACGACGAGGCGTTAGGATGGCGCTCTAGAATACGCTCAATACGGCGCCTTAACTGGATATCATTGTGTTGACTCATCACGCCTCAAATCAGGGAGTTACGATAAAACTATCTTGCCACACCCCATCTTGCGCTTGACCATATTTTTATGATACGCGTCGTATAACGATATGAATTTTCCCTACCTGAAGTTCTCCTAATTAAGGACATATAGAAATTACGCTTTACTGTATGTTTGAACCTGAATTTCTGGTACGATTTATTAATTTTGTCATACTATCGATCAATACATGCAGCTAGCTTTTCTAGAAATTGAAAAAAATTTAGATTCCTTAACATGGGGAGCCTCAGATAAAGAAAAAGGCGAGGTTTTTACCAACCCTCAAATTGTTAGTTTCATGCTAAAAACCTCTGGTGTTACCAATGCTCTAAACTCAAAGAGCACTCGTATACTAGAACCCTCATGCGGACAAGGTGAATTTGTTATCGAGATTGCTAAGCTTTTGGTTGCAAATTTAGCAGATACTCAAGAACACTACTCTGTAGATTTTATAAAAAGCCTTGTTCAAGCTTTCGATATTTCAGCTGAAAATATTGCAATTGCTAAGCAGAAAACCAGTGAAGTTTTAATGCAAGTCCTAACAGATAATGAGGCCTACTCAATTGTTGAAAGCTGGTTTTATCACAGCGATTTCTTATTAACTGACTTCTCTACATACTTCAGTCATGTAATTGGCAACCCTCCATACGTTCGGATCGAGAACATCCCGCCATCACTGCTTTCTGCGTATCGCTCGCGTTACCAAACAATGAAAGAACGTGCAGATTTATACATTGCGTTCTATCAGAAATGTTTGGAGCTACTCGAGGCAAAAGGGGTCTTGTCTTTTATTTGTACGGATAGGTGGACTAAGAACAGTTACGGTTCGTCATTACGCAGGTTTATATCAGCTAACTATCAACTCGATCTTTACGTAGATCTTTATGGCCAATCAGCATTTCAATCTGATGTGTTAACGTACCCAGCAATTACGCAACTCTCAAGGCAGAAACATAACTCAACAAAAATACTGCATAACCCAGAGATAGATTCCGACCTTTCAGATACAGTTTACTCAGTACTTACTGGGCAAGAAAAGTGCTCAAATAAACTAACTGAAAGAAGGGACATTATCGATGCTGAGAAGCCTTGGTTGTTTGGTTGTGCAGACGAACTAAATCTAATTAAAAGATTAGAGAAAGACTTCCCTACAATGGAAGATGTCGGTTGCAAGGTCTACATTGGGGCTGCAACGGGAAATAATAAAGTATATATCGTTGGTGATGATGCGGTGCTAGAGCCAAGCCGTAAAGTACCTTTGGTTACTGCAACTGACATTCGTACAGGCACACTAATTCCCTCGGGGAAGTTCATGGTGAACACTTATGACAAAAATGGTGTAGTCGAACTGAAATACTTTCCAATGCTCGAAGAATACTTAACTCAATTTCGAGAAGTTTTACAAAAACGACATGTTGCTAAAAAATCACCACACCATTGGTTTAAGACCATTGATCGAGTTTATCCAGAACGTGCGGCCCAAGAGAAACTTTTGATACCTGATATCAAGTCTAAGTTGACCACTGTATATGACTCGGGCCAGTATCACCCAAATAACTCCATTTATTATATCTGCTCATCTAATTGGGATTTGAGATCTTTACAAGGTGTTCTAATATCTGGGATCGGACAACTTTTCGTTGAGAACTACTCAACGAAAGTAGCCGGGGGTAACTTGAGATTTCAAGCTCAACATTTAAGACGAATTTGCTTACCAAGGTGGGAACACGTTGATTCTGATCTAGCTAAAGCTCTTTCAAAGGCTGCTATAAATAATGACATTGAGAAATCAATTATCTTAACATCCAAACTATATAATTTAAATAAACAAGAAAGACAGTTACTAGGTTAATAAATGAATGAATTAGTGAGAAATGCAGTTAGAAACTTCTGGGCAGTAAGAAATGGTGGTACTGGTGTATTAGGTGGAAAAACGTTAGATGGATTTATTGATCTAATAATCCAAGTTGTTGAGTCCTCGAATCTTGAAGATTTTCAAATCCACACAGGGAAAAACACCTCCCAATTACCTGGGTATTTCAGGCCTCATAAGTCATGGGATATTGTTGTAACTTCCCACGGTTATTTAGTCGCAGCTGTTGAGTTAAAATCGCAAGTAGGATCAATAGGTAATAACTTTAATAATCGTACAGAAGAGGTTTTGGGGAGTGGATTAGATCTTAGCACCGCAATCGAAGAAAACGCATTTTTGCCAAGCGTACGCCCATTTATGGGGTATCTTATTTTAGTTGAAGATTCAGAAACTACGAGACGTTCTGCTCGAATCTGTATGGATCACTTCCCTGTGATGCAGGGGTTCTTAGCTGATGAAAATAGCAGGGGTACACACTACCAGCCAATAAACGGCAAATATCCACAAGCTGCTGGTGTTTCTTATCTAGAACGCTATGAAATTTTGTGTCGTAAACTTATGGCTAGACGTATTTATGATTCGGCGGCGGTCATGGCAGCTTCAAGTGAAAATAGTGGCGCAGGTGATTATCGTAATTTAAGTGCTTCAACTAGCGTTGACGCATTTATTCGACAACTAACCAACCACTGTAACCTATTCGTAGACTTTGGCGGCTAAAGGTTAGAGATAGTAAACAGAACATTCAAGTCTCGTACATGAGAAACTTTTCTTTATCCATCAAAAACTCGTGCCTTTTGCCATACCTCAAAGGTATGGTAAAATATTTAATTTGTTGGCCAAATTTCCCAACCTACTACACTTCGAGTTATCGAGCCGCATTTCTAGTATTCAATTATTTTGTACACTTTACTTCATGACCCCAATTATACTCCTTTGCCTATTCCATAGTCACCTCAGTGAATCGGTGTGAAGTTCTAGAACATCTACAGAGCATTAATGAGCCTAGTTTGATATCATTATCTAACTTGTACGTAACTAACAGATATTTATGATCAAAGACAACCCAGCAGCACGCCTACATGAGATACTCAAACAAGGTCAAGAGTTTCCAACTAGTACACCGACTAAGGACGCATGGAGCGAACTATTAAATATTGATGACCAAGGCGTTGGGCAAGAGTCAATATTGATGTCCAAACTAAGTCAATTTGTATTACTCCCATATGAAGTTGAGGAGCTAATCTCATTATATTATCCTGAGCAATCCGACAATCTACGATATGCAATGAATAAGCTTCATCAAGCGATTCTAAAGCAAAATCTAAGTGGATCATGGTCATCATTTTCGGGTCACATAGACCAACACAGCTTAAGTACACTTTCGATGGCAGCGGCTTTGCTTGAACATAAATTAGATACGAAGTTAATTGATGCTGATGAGCTATCAGAATTTAAGGTTAGAATTCAAACAGTACTAGATGAGTCCATTGATTCTAATTTAAGCACTGAGTTTAAAAAGTATGTAACCCACTACTTACAAAAAATTCTAACTGCAATTAACGACTACATGATATCTGGAGCCCAACCAATCTTAGACGCTTTAGAGGCGACACTTGGTCATGCGGTTTTAGACCCTGAGTTTAAAGAAGATCTTAAAAAGACTGAAACAGGGAGTAAAATTCGAGATATTTTAGGAGATCTAGCAAATGTAGTAACCATTGCTACAGCTGCTAGCGGAGCAGTAGCTTACCTATCTAGCAATGGCGTTCCTCTTTTGAACTAACTCCTTCTAGACGGTGAACTTAAAGTTCACCGCAAAACCAAGTGTTTTTTGTCCTTTTAAAGGACTTGTATGTTTTTTAACGCTCTGTCCAAAAACACATAGGGTCTTTCTGTGCCCAAAGAACATGATTAGCCATATGTAGAGGTTTATTTCTCATGTTAATTATCATTTCACTTATTAGTTGTGGCATTTCAGCTAGATACTTTCCTTCATTAAACTCAAGTGATGTACCCGAGTAACTAACTTGGTCCGGTATTAACGTAACATATGTATCTTCACCATTGCCCTCTTTATGATTTGCGTAAACAAAGGAGTCAAAACCATTTTTTAATGCCCAATTTTTTAATTTGATAGTAAAATCGAGCCAAATAATTTCTTGATACTGTGAACGATTAAAATCTTCACCAATAGCTTTCGAACGCTCTTTCCTTTTATTAAACTCATTTATAAATAACTTGTTGTCCGCATAATATCGCTTTATGTTTTCGATATCCTGGAAAGAGAATACTCTCAATATATGTTGTGGATAAATAACACCCAAAAACGGTGCAAACAGCGCATAGACTTCTTTTTGTAGCGATGAAGTCAACTTACTTGAGTCAACTACTTTTGGACCAGCACTGCCTATAGGATCATCTTCCCACAAATCGATTAGTCTTAATGGGGTATTAATCTTTAATGAATATTCAAAAATATCAAAAGTTTTCGCATAACTACAAAATTCATATAAATGCGCCAATAGAGGCTGACGGCTAATTACATGCCCCATACTATCATACGTATTTACAGAACAATCAGAGTTAAGAGAGCACATTTTTTGATGAGCGAACATCCCCTCAATCCTCTCAGCAGCAGCAACTGGAGAGGTACCTAAATGCTTCATGATAAAGCTATTGCTCTTCGGGCTTTTCCTATCTGCGTTGTAAACTCGAACCATAGAACCACATAGCCTTATTAAAAATTTATTTTATCAATACCTGTTATGCCCCACTCCCTTAAAACCTATACTGTCATCAACTAAGATAAACAGACTATTTGGATGGAATGGACTAGCACCTGTATAATGAAATCTTCGATTTTGGACTGTTCAACCTTTGGTAGCTCTTGTCCCTCCCCAAAAATGAAAAGAACGTATTCTCAGCAACATTAAAGACAAGTCTGACCAATGCGCTGAACTTTCGATAATTATAAGTTCGTTGATTACTTACCGATTTCAAAAAAGACATGTAAACACATGCCAAAGTTAACTCTAACTTATAACGCTTATTAGTCGACTAACTGTCGTTTTTATCACCTTATAATACAATAATTTTGGGTAGGGGAGACGCACATTAATAAGCATATTGTGAGCCCTTCTCTAAGTTTTGTGACATAGATGCGTATTTCGGTTTTTATCGTCGTCATACCAATCTCACCTTTAGCCAGCCCCCCCACTAACACAAAGTGGTTGACACGCTTCCTACCCTCTTTTAACCTAAATACTTCAAACGTTGAATACTGACGCACCAGTATTAAGCACACGGGTTTAACCGCCCTTAAATGGCTCTCTGAAACGTGTCGCGGCTTCTTTTTAAAGAAGTGAAAGCATACTGATAATCCATCAGCTACCCCTCACCACCCATAGGAAACCTTTCCTTTGGGCAAGTGTTTCCTTGTTTTACAACAGGAGAAACACATGGACTACACAACCCTACTCGATAACTTCGTTTTTTGGTGCATCTTTCTACTGGTCTTTTGGCTGGTTTGGAAAAGTCATGCACCCATGACGTTTTTTGCTGCGCATTGGACACTGCTTCAACGCAACGCGGCGCCGATCCTTCGCATGAAGTTCGCACGCCGAAGACGTTAACACTCAAGCTATCTTGCCGAATCAACTCACCTTTTTAGGAGCTTTCTCCTAAAGGGGTCGCTCCTTTTTTATTAGGAGCGATTATGAGTCAAACCACCCCACCGCTATTTGGTCACTATGTACTTAATGACGCCCTCGATCCTTCGGGCTTTATTGATATTACATCCACGGCCAAGGACGCGGGCTTTTACTTCCCGTACACAGGCATCAGTCAACAAGCGTACTTTCAAGCGGTTGATGTGCCGGACGTTATCATTGAGTGCAGCAAAGAGAAGCTCACCCTTCAATTGCTGAAACTGGCGCGGCGAGCCGCCCGTAAAGTACCGGCTCAGTCGCAGGTGCCCTTTACGGTGTGCCAACCACCCAGCCTCGATAACCTGTACGTAAACCGCTCTCTCGACTTAATTGCGAGCATTGAGCGAGACCAACACGATCAACCTATGCTCATCATCACGACCAAAGAGGACGAGGTGCACGACGCATAATCATTGACCGTCAATACGGTGGTGCTTTGCACCACCTTTACCCATGAGGGGGCTTCCCTTCATGGGTGCTCCTTTTTATTAGGAGCACACCCTATGTCTTATTCAATCTGTTATGCCATGCAAGCGTGGCACTACCCCATCACCGCATTGGTGAGTGACGCGAAAGCGTGGTTTGAGCAGCAAGGCCTTAGCGTCACTGACGCTTTTCATTCCGATGTGAAAGAACACTTAGGATTGACACTGCCTCGCACTGACACGTTTGTTTTTACCGGAGAGTTTGGTGAGAGCAACTTGTTTGATGATGACGGCAAGCGCGTACGAGACGAATGGTCCTGCCATGGTTTTCTGACGGCGTCTGATGCCGTGCGTTACCTTGGTATTCGTTGGTCAGAAGACGTCGAGTCTGGCAGTCTGAAACCCAATGGACGCTGGAGTACGGCTGAGAGTTGGATAAAACGCATTAAGCAGCAATTGAAACAGGCCGAGCCTTTATCACGTTGCCCACGCCGATGCGAAAAGTCTTTTTACTCAATGCCGCCACTTGATGCACTGTCAGAATCTCAGACGCTGCTGATGCAAACGCTCGCGCGTATGTCGGTTGAGCCGATAACCGGCCTATATGGGGATGAACAAGCATTTCGCTTAGTGTGTCACCCTAAAAGCGCCTTCGAGTGGTGGCTGTTTTGTCAAGCCGTCCATCACTTGCCTGAGCAACCGGCGGCGCTTCCGATGACCAGTATGGATTGGTGATGATATGCGATACCAATCCTCCTATGGCCAAGGCAAATTGCAAGAGCTGCAAGACGCCCCTGGCGAATACTACCAACTCACCGAGCCGGTGAGCCCCGATGAACTGCTGGATATGGCAAAAGCCATCGCCATCGACCGTTTATCACGCGGGGCCACCTTAGACAGCCCAGAGCAAACGAAACGCACCCTCAGTGGTTTACTGCAGGGGATGGATAGAGAAGTCTTTGGCGTGCTCTTTCTTAATACCCAACACCAGTTGATTGAGTTTGAGATCTTGTTTTATGGCACCGTTAACTCGGCCAGTGTCTATCCCAGAGAGGTCGTGAAACGCGCCCTACTTTGGAATGCCACTTCGGTCATTTTATGTCATAACCACCCTAGCCTATGCAGCGAGCCCAGTCAGGCAGACCGGCGCATCACGCGGCAATTGTCGGATGCACTGGCACTGATTGACGTGCGCATCCTCGACCACTTTGTGGTCGGTGAAACCGTCACCTCGTTTGCTGAGCGTGGCTGGCTTTAACTTTTATCATTCCCTAACCGGAGAGGTCTTCCGGTGGGAGGCCTTTTGACTTTTAACTCAGGAGGCCAACATGGTCCAAGTACCCGGCACACTCACCATCAAAACCGTTAGCGGGCGTTATGGCGACTTTAACGTCGCCATGCTCGATACCGATATTGGTCAATTCTCCGTTCGAGACGCGGTCTTAGATGAATACAGCGAAGGCACCTATCAAGGCACCTTTGGGTTACAACGTATCTATCCGGGCAGCTATCAAACCAGCAACCGATTTGTGATTGAAACGCGCGCCGAGCTTAACGGCATTTGGCTCAGTGATTACAAAGAAGAGGCGCAGCCACGAGACGAGCCAATGGAAGAAGATCCATTAGCCAAAGAGCGCAAGGCACAGCAGCAACTGACCGAGCAGCGAGACGTGGCCAGTCAGACGTTGGCGTCGCCTCACGAAAGTCAAGAGGACTTAGTCAGCTTGTTTGGGGCGCTGTGGCCATTACCAAGTCACATTGGTGACATCGTCAAACTCACCCCAGAAGTGGGGCGAGAAGTGATGGGCAAACAACTGGCTTACCTCAAGCGTCGCATCAATGATGAGCGCGTGTGGAAGTTTGAGCCCAAAGCGCAGCATTGGATGCGCCTTCGTCTTGATGAGGAGGTAAGCTGATGGCCGTGATGCACCCGCGCGTGGCGCACAACTACCTTAAAGACGGGTATTACCCGACCGATGAGGCGACCTTAACCCAGATAGCCAAGCGGCTGCGGTTCAAAGCGGGCACTCAGCGCTTGCTCGACCCGTGTTGCGGGGAAGGCAAGGCGCTGGCTCAGTTGGCGAGTCACATCGACCATCATGAGCAGAGCGCGCTTCACACCTATGGGGTGGAGCTGGATGAAGCGCGAGCCGTCACTGCCACTCAATGCCTCGATTCGGTGCTGCGCAGCAATGCGTTTGACACACAAATCGGCTCAGGCAGTCAAACGTTACTGTTTTTAAACCCGCCGTATGGCGCGGTGGTCACCGACCAGGTGGACAAACAGCATCGTGATATGGCCAGACTGGAAGTGCAGTTCACTCAACGCCTACTCCCCACGCTAAGGCGTGACGGTGTATTGGCGTTAGTGGTGCCCTATCCCTCTCTTTCGCCTGCATTTAGTCGTTATCTTGCGATGCGGCTACGACAAGTCGAAGTATTCGCCGCCTCAACGGGCCGCTTTAAACAAGTGGTCATCTTAGGGCGCAAAGCGGACATGAGAGGGCCTGAGCATCAAGCGGAGCGCACACAAACGGCGACCCTGTTGATAAGCGCAGGCGAAGGTAAGGTGATGTTGCCTCACCCCGCTCGACCGTTTGAGATAGCCCCGGTCAATGACGCGCCATTTCGTTTTGAAATGATACGGCCAGACACGGAGCAACTGGAACAAGCGTTTGGGACGCATGGGGGGCTTTGGCCGACCTTTGACACCCAATTTAATCTTGCGAGGCACCACCAAGTGCCTCGGCCGTTAAGAAAACTGTCACCTTGGCATTTGTCGTTGTCGCTTGCGGCGGGACAAATTGCCGGCCAGGTGCACAGCAACGATGGCGCTCAGACCCTGCTGGTCAAAGGCGGCACTCAAAAAGTGCAGCGCACCGTGACGACGGTTGATGAAAGTCAAACCATCACCACGGTGATAGACCAATTTCAACCGCTCATTCGAGCGATTGACCTCACCCCCGGTGAGCGCTTTGGTCGCATCGTGGTCATACAATAACTTCACTGCCCGTCAGGCGCTTTTCCTGACGGGAAGGCGCCTTATTTTTTTAATAAGGAACCTAACCATGAAGACTCCACTGATTTCGCTCGATAACGGGCTTTATCTCGATGCGGTGGTCACCACCGCTGACAACCAAGTGCAATTTCTCTCCGTATGGGGACGCGATGGCGCCATGCAACACTTTTTCGCCGCGCTCACGCTACCGATGAGCGAAGGCGGAATACGCGTCATGACCGTTAAATTGCCAAGCGGTAATCTGGTGCTCGACTTTGCCCAGGCGAAGTCACTCACCAAGCGCACTACGCGGTTACCCAAACACACGCCTGTGGGCGAATGGGTGCACACCTGGCTTATTCATCCGTCGTTACTGAAACCTAGCGGTCAAAGTATGACGGTGATGAGTCAAACCCCGCTTTCTCACACCGCGTTATGGCCAACGCTCAAGCAACTGTGTCATTTGCCGCTGTTAGAACATTGGCAACCGGCCCTGCAATCGAGACTGCAATCCATGATTCATGAGCTGCCCGCTTATGGGGTCTTTGCGTATCACTTGGACTTGCAGATTGATGTGATGGAGCCCTTAGTCAGTGAAGCGCTGCAGCAAGGCGTGTTAACCGTACCGCAAGGAGCGATGGGATGAGCGACTCGACAGAAATCACTCAAGACACCACTCAACAAAACGAGCAAGACAACGTGTTGTCTCTGCATGACTTTATCGACCAATTCGGTGATGGCCTATTGGCCAACATCGAAGCGGCGCACCCAGCGCGTTATCAGTCGGCGTGTGAAAAGCGCGCGGCGGTGATGCAATCGCTCAAGCGGGTCCCGTTTGAGGCGCAAGCCGAAGCGATTCAGGCCATCAGTACCCTATTGCTCGATGAGCGTGCCCCGGCGGGCATACTCAACGGCGAAATGGGGACCGGCAAAACCATCATGGGTATCGCCACCACGGCGATAGCCTACCATGAAGGTAAGGCCAAACGCTTTTTGCTGTTAGCCCCGCCGCACCTGGTGTACAAATGGCGCCGAGAAATTCTCGATACCGTTCACAATGCCAAGGTGTGGGTGCTCAATGGCCCTGATACGTTGCGCTCTTTGCTCAAGCTGAGACAAGCGGCGCCTCATGATGGACCTGAGTACGTGATACTGGGCCGGGTTCGGATGCGTATGGGGTATCACTGGGAGAGCGCCTATCAAACTAAGACGCTCAAACGCACGCTAGGCCATGACGGTCTGCAGGCGCAAACCGCCCAGCTGGACTTTGTTCGTTGCTCGGATTGTGGCGCATTAGCCACAGATGAAGAGGGCGAACTTATCGCTCCGACGCATTTTTCGGTGGATGTGCAACAGAGCTGTAAAGCGTGCCATGCACCGCTGTGGACGCTCAAACGTCAACGCCAAAACGACAACCTGAGCAAGACCATTTCACGCGCCCTGCAGACCTTACCGACCATCGGTAAAGTCACCGCTGGGAAGCTGCTCGATGGCGTGGGTGAGCGCGTGCTGGCGAAAGCGCTGACGGACAACATCTACGAGCTGGTTAACTTGCTTGATGAAGACGGGGAGTTTGTGTTTAACGACCGACAATCTGAACGCATTGAGCGCAAGTTGGCCAAAACGCAATTTGCGTTTGGTCAAGGCGATTACCAGGCGAGTGAGTTCATCAAACGCTACTTCCCGAAGGGGTTCTTTGACTGGCTCATCATCGATGAGGCGCACGAGTATAAGAACGCAGGGGCGGCCCAAGGCCAAGCTATGCAGGTACTCGCCGGCTGCGTAAAACAGTGCTTACTGCTCACGGGGACACTGATGGGCGGCTACGCGGAAGACCTTTTTTATCTGCTGTGGCGCACCATGCCATCGGTGATGATGGAAGAGGGCTATCGCTACCACCGAGGAAAGCTCGGCAGCGCCGCCCTCTCGTTCTCGCAAGAGCACGGCATCATCAAGGAAATCATGAAAGTGACCCACGATGTAAACCACAAAACCGCGAAAGGCAAGAACGTCAAAGTGAGTCAAACCCGCGCGCCCGGTTTTGGGCCGATGGGGGTGGCTAAATACGTCTTACCTTACACGGTGTTCGTCAAACTGGCCGACATGGGCGAGGGCATTTTGCCAGACTACCAGGAGCACTTCATTGAAGTGGCTATGGAGGATGAGATGCAGATGCATTACGCCGACATGGAGCAACGCTTAACCGCGAGGCTTCGTCAAGCGTTGGCCGCTGGAGACCAAACCTTATTAGGCGTGGTCATGAGTGCGCTGCTAGCCTGGCCAGATTGCGCGTTTCGAGAAGAGAGGGTAACTCACCCTCGCACTCAAGAAACCCTGGCTTATATTCCGGCTTTGTTTGATGAGCAGACGCCCACACCCAAAGAGCAACAGCTCATTGAAATGGTCAATGCGAACAAACGCAAAGGTCACCGGACGTTGGTGTACACCGTTTACACCGGCAAACGCGACACCGCAGCGAGGCTCAAGTCACTGCTGAGTGACCAAGGCTTAAAATGCGCCGTGCTGCGTTCAAGTGTAAAAACCGAAGACCGAGAAGATTGGATACTGGAGCAGGTGGACAGAGGCATGGATGTACTCATCACCAACCCAGAGCTGGTCAAAACCGGACTGGACTTGTTGGAGTTCCCTTCGATTGTGTTTACCAACACCGGCTATAACGTCTACACGCTGATGCAAGCGGCCAGACGCAGCTGGCGTATTGGTCAACGAGAGGACGTGGACGTGAGCTTTTTAGGCTACCAAAACAGCGCGCAAATGGCGTGTCTGGAGTTGATGGCGAAGAAGATAGCGGTCACTCAATCCACTTCTGGCGACATGCCCGACAATGGATTGGATGTACTCAACAGTGATGGCGACAGTGTGGAGGTGGCGTTAGCCAAATCCTTACTCAAGCAAACAACGCGTTAAGACGTTAACGTCTTAACTTATCCCAATGGGCATCTGATGCCCATTGGGGCTTGGGTGCCCATCGACCTTTAAGGACACAATGATGACGCAACCCATATCAACTGACCATGCCTTAGCCTTTGCGTATTTCAAAGAAGGCTTCCCGTATGGCGACGACAACCACTTATTGTTTGAGCAGGTCTCAAACGGTGGGGACTTGGAATTTTTCACTCTCGTACTGGATACAGTCATTCCTGTAATAGAGCACTATCTGGCGCAATTTGAGATAGACGCGCCTGATAAGTTGTACCTCTTCTACGGGGAGGTATTTCCTTGCCAACTGAAACGGTTACTTGAGCGAGAGCCCAGTCCCACCCAACAAGCGTTGGATCAATGCGCTGACAAAGCCTTGCAACACATCGCCCAGGCGATGTGTGAGATCCGACAATAACTCAACCCTAACCGGGAGCTTGCCTCCCGGTACGCTCCCTTTTTATTTGAACTGGAGCAAACCTATGAACAATACGAATCACGTACTGACTGAGCTGATGGCTTGGCTCGACGATAACATGGCCAATCAATCCGACCTACATTTTGATAATGACGGTCAAGTTGATTCAGCCGCCGTCTATCAAGCCCTGTCCATGCAGCTAACGACCTTGCCACCGTGCGACGCGTTAAAGGCCCACCTCACCTTGTCGCACTCGATGCTGGCGCAAGTGGCTCACTTACAACGTGTTCACCGTCCGCCCTTAGCCTGGCAGCCTCAGCTTATCACGTTGATTGAGCGAAGAACGTCAGGTGGACTGTTTGTGTCACCGAGTACCCACCCAGAGCCCTACCGTGAATTTCACTACTATAGTGATGAGCACAATACGCTATGGGCATTGATGGTGATGGACAACGAAGACCGCATCATGGATGTGTATTTGCACCCTGAGCTTTACGGCGACCCTGAAGTTTTTGCGCTTTGTCTACTCTCCCATACACAAACGGGAGAGAAAGCATGAGCAACTCTAAAGAGCAACGCCTGCAGGTGGCCAACACCATTCTCATGCAACTGGGAGGGCGTCGATTCAGCATGATGACCGGCGCCAAACAGTTTGTGGCCATCGAGCGGGGGTTATTGTTTGCCTTACCGGCGAGATTAGCCAAGCAGGGCATCAATAAAGTGCGTATTGAGTTGGAGGCCAACGACACGTATACCGTGACCGCTTTAAAGGTCAACGCACGTCACGGTGACGTCATCGAGGTTCAATGTGAATCGATGGTGTACTGCGACCAACTGGAAGCAGCCTTTGAACGCATGACGGGTGTATACACTCGGCTTTAAAATTTGGAGCAAACCATGAACTATTGCATCAACTGTGGAGAGCAGGGCGCATTACAGCCTCTGGATATTCCAACCAACGAAGAGCCGCCGTTCCTAGAGCGTGGTGAGTTTGGAGCAGATAACCGCTATAGCCAAGAGCAGCCTGTCACGATATTAAAATGTCAGCACTGCCAACATGAGATGATTGACCTATCATCGTAATCGAGTAGGAGGAGGCCTCACGGCCTCCGTCCTCTCACACCACCGTACAAGCGTGGGTCGCATACGGCGGTTCCAAGGTATACCAAACATCTGTTGGCCTAGAGCAACTGTCTAACTTCAACGCCATTGTGTCTTGTCTCTCTTCGTTAGCCGCAGATCCGTTTCCGACTTCGCCACCTATTCCTAACGTAGCTGTAGGGTCTCTACTCTTTACTGAGACTCCGCACACACTGAGAATTTGTTAACCGTTTATCTAAAACCTTGGTTCAGGCCTTCCCTACGACGTAGGTACTATGCCCTCTGCTGACTTCTTATCAACCTTCGTCTAGCATCACTGCTAGCCTAGTCACCAAGACAATTGATAAGATCTCCCGAGGTAAGATGCCACCCTTTCCCATAGCTCTGCCTGATTTACATAATCACACTTCTGTTCGAGACTTTGGGCTATTCTACCTGTTGCTAGGTTACCCAAGTTGATTATGCCTAATATCAGATTTCTGTTCGTCAAAGCTATGTTTTGCCATTTGCTTCCTTCAGATTCCACCTCACGATGGACACCCTTGCATAGGCTAACGCTTCCCGCTCGACAAGGCACGTAGAGGACTTTCACCTCTTAGGTTGACACCATGCTCGGCGCACAACAAGAAAGGGAGAGCAATGATGCTCTCCCTTCTTTTTTGACCTAAGACTACCAAGCAAACGTCTGAAGCAACCTGACTACGATTACCTATTTCCAATAAGACTCAAATTATTGTCCATCGATAGACATTGAAGCAATCCCCTAATGTCCTGCGCCCAGCGCTGTGGTTCAGAAGGCTAGTATTTTGTTTCAAAGGGTAGGCTGCGCCAAAGGGGAAAGGGGTCAAGGGAAGGGTTTTCCCAAGGGAAAAGCCCTATCCAGAAAGGATAAAAGGGGGAACACCGACACAGTTACCCCCTATTTCTAAAGAGAAAACTAATCCTTTTGCATCATAAACCCATGAAAGCCTAAACTTAGACTGTCTCCGATGGAGACAGTCTAAGTTATCTCTATCTAAGGTTGAAAAAACACAATAACATACGTATACTATTTAAATATCTTATCCCATCGGAGTAAAGAAATGAGTTCAAAGAAACCCTTGATATTAGGTGTTTTTCAGCAAAAAGGCGGTGTTGGTAAAACGGCAGTTTCTTCTATTGTTGCTGAATATGCATCTATAAAAACGCATATGAATGTTCTAGTCGTTGATCTTGATATGCAGTGCAACAGTTCGGATTATTGGGTAGGAATGGAAAGCTCTTCTCAATCTACCGGTGGTCAGCTTCCCCCTATCCACCCAGATTGGAGCGCAGATGACCCCGATTGTGAAGATATAGAAGAGCGTTCAACAATCGCAGATACGTTTTACGGTAAAGAAGTATTACCTTACGAGACCTTTGTAAATCCTAAAAACGGTTTTACTGGAAAAGTAGATTGTCTACTGGGACACCCTGCTCTTCTTGAAAAAATCAACACTGAATTTTCTAATGAAAGTGGGCAAATAGAAAAAAAAGTCATAAATCGTCTTAAAGAGGTATTGTTTAACGAGTATGTCGGTGAAGATTATGATTTGGTTGTTTTAGATACAGGGCCGTCAAGAAATCCAGTTTTCAGATCGGCTATTCGTTGCGCAACTCACGCTGTTATCCCCTTCGAGCCAGAAGAAAAATCAATGCAGGGTATTAATGCAATGATACAAGTTATCCAATCCGATAACTTTGCAAGAGACGATGAAAATCAGTTGAATTTGGTTGGTTTAGTTCCAAACAAGGTTAAAATTAACACCAAACTTCACAAGGGCACTTTAGACATGCTTCACGAAAGCTTAGGTTCTATTATGCTCCCCGACGATATCTACCTACCTTATTCAATCGCTTACCCTGAGCGAGACTTAAAAGGCATCTCCCCTAAATCAATATTTCAAATTAGTAAACATCACACAGCTTTAAAGCATAGTGAAAGTTTATGTAAACACATCTTATGTGAAATATTTGGTTCTGTAGAGATTGATAATCGTCTCAAACAATAGTAAGTGTCTCCATCGGAGACAGTAAACAAAAAACAACTTATAGGTGTCTCCATCGGAGACAGTAAGGATTTAATGTGGTTAAAAAGTTTGGTTCAAATAAAAGTAGAGCAGGGACTGGTAAAGTTGAAGCTGATGGTGACGTAAGTAGCAGTGAAAAATGGACAAATGCTACGGCTTCACAACTCGACAGTAAGAGCAAAAGCATCTTAGTTAAAAACCTTCCAATCTCCCATATAAAAACTGACCAAGATAACCCGAGAAAATTAGCGATTGACACGGTTCTTGTTTCGAAAATACAAGTAAAATATCCGATTAATCAGTCATTAGAAAAGGAAGAAGATAATGGCTGGATAGAAGAATACGTTGAAAAAGTAGTAAAGGACTTTGGACTTAAAGAAAAACAAATTGGTGATTTAACGTCAATTATTGAGTTCTGCGCAGTTCTTAAATCCCCTACTCGACTCTTACACCCAATCGTTGTTTGGCAAGAGGACAGTGTATTTCACTTAATCTCTGGCGAAAGGCGTTTACTCACTCACATTATGTTGGGTGAACAATATATTTCTTCAAGAATTAATGAGGAACGTCTAACTAAAAACGAAATAGATGTTCTGCAATGGGAAGAAAACGTTCACCGTGAAGATATGACCATCTTTGAAAAAACGATGCGACTTGAAAAGTTGATCCACGGAACGCACGGAATAGAAAAAATATCCGTTAGGAAATTAGGAACAGTCTCCGGCTTATCGACAGCAGACGCCCAAAGATATCTAGCGATCATTAAATATAAAGTCAAACACAAGACAGATATTTTAATAAAAGCTATTGAGGAAGGTAAAATTACCAGTCTTCAAAAATGTGCAGCATTAGCACAATTAGAACCAGAAGACCTGAAAGCAAAACTTGAAGGCAGACCAACTAAACAGTCTTTAACGGCCCACAAACCTGTCATTAAAATTAGTAAAGAAGCTGATGTGGATGTCATGAAGAGAATTATTGAAGCAGCCACTAAAGAGTTTAAAGCAGAAAAAGTGTTAGAAAGTTTAGATCTAAATAAATCTAAAGACCTGAATGAAGCATTCAATTTATTAGTTACTTTTTTGAAAGATGAGAAAAAGTAGGGCAGTTATAAATGATTAAAACAAACAAGCCATCTCTACAACC
The DNA here is from genome assembly GCF_022398115.1 of Vibrio sp. Isolate22. Classification (NCBI taxonomy): domain Bacteria; kingdom Pseudomonadati; phylum Pseudomonadota; class Gammaproteobacteria; order Vibrionales; family Vibrionaceae; genus Vibrio; species Vibrio sp. Isolate22. The sequence goes on from NZ_JAKEUW010000022.1 coordinate 61,159, forward strand.
AGTCAAGCGTATAGCCGTAAGAATACCATCAAAGATGGTAGAGAAGATTGAAACTAACCTTCTTGCTTCTGGTTACAATAAAAAACAACGTCTTTATTGGTTTGAAGATGTGTTAGCCGAATTGTTTGAAAAGGACGATTTTCATAATTTAATTGCTGAAGAGTTCATTGAACCTGGAACAACAAAAACGATCAATCTGAGTCTTACTATCAAAACCTTCGATATAGTGAAGAAAGTAGTTAAAGAAGTAGAAGCCCAAGAAGACGTCAAGACAGATCGAAGTTCGGTGATTAGAACAGCTATTATTCAACGATTGTTGAAAAAGGTTTAGGTATGGCTAAAGATTTGATACCAACAGAACAATTAGAACTATTTGTCGCTAATATCATTGATGCGTCTCCAAAAGGGGACACGCATTCTATGGAGTTTCCTTTGTTTAGCATTAGTTCTAAAGTCGATACTGATACATATCATTATCATAATAAAAAGACAGGTGCATCAATTGAGATAGTGCCAAATGATAAGGGTAGGGCAACGATACACGATAAAGATTTATTATTGTATTGCTTCGGTCAAATAGCAGAGGCACAAAATAGAGGGCAAGCAGTCGGTCAAAAGATACATATTACACTGTATGATTTTCTAAAAAGTACGAATAAAAGTACTGACGGTAAATCCTATAAAGCGGTACTAGAAAGTTTAAAGCGTTTAGCAGGCACAACCGTTTATACCACTACACATAATAATGGTTTAAAGAGGGATAAAGGTTTTAGCTTCGTTAGTGACTACGACTTAATCACTGACGAAAAAACAGGACGAATGAAATATGTAGAGCTTATATTACCTTCTATTTTGTTTGATGCCGTAAGTAACAATCAGATCTTAACTTATGCGCCCCAATATTTTTCTTTAAGATCACCATACGATAGACGATTGTACGAACTCTGCAGGAAACATTGTGGAAATCAATCGAAATGGGAGATAGGGTTAGAAAATCTCTATAATAAGTTCGGGGTTAAATCTCCATTACGAGAATTTAGGCGAAAAATAAAAGAGATTGATAAGAAACAGTCCATTCCTGATTATGTCGTGACCTATTCAACAGCAAAAGAAACAAAAACAGTTGAAAAAATAATTGTTTATAAAGACAAAGAAGGAAGTATAAAAGAAGAATATAAAAGGTTTAAAAACACTTAAAACTCGGGGTTTTAACCACACACTCCAAAAACAGATGCTATTTTGAACAAAAACTTCGAGGTTTTAAACACATAATTTAGAAAACATACGCTTTAACACTTATGAAAAATAAAAAGTGACTAATAACATACCGTATATTTTTAAGTTTTGTTTTTATTGTTGGTGTTCGGGGTTTTGACCACAAAACAAACTGTGCATAACCTGTTAATAATAGGTGCGTAAGGCATTAATTGACTCGTGGTTTGAAACACAGTAAGAACGAGGTTGTGAACACGCACCATCGTGGTTGTAAACACGCCACTAAACACGCACCATCGTGGTTTAAAACACAATACATCGAGGTTCTGAACACGAAATGACTCAGAAAGCCCCGTTATACAAGGTCTTATGGAAACGTAACGTTTTAACTGATTAACTATATTACTAACTCTTTATAACGGATTTTTTCAAATTAGAAGCTATTTAACTATTATTGAACCACTTTAATAATCAAATAATCTTAAAAAAGTTTTGAGACCAATCGAAAGGCGAGTATCCGTTAAAAACGCCTATATCAGCAATCAATTATTACAAAAGATTGGCCACAACGTGTGTGGGAGCGTCAACGTAATGTGTTGATACTCACACTCAGGAAAGACATGTTGTTGCTTTCGTATCCACCGCTCTGTGGCTTTTATGCCACAACTGCTGCAAAAGCGAGATTTACACGTCTGGTGAATGTATTTGTGATGGGTGCAGTTGGCATAGCTGCATCGATACTCTTTAGAGCCAACAGCAGCAGTACTGCAAGCGAGCATCTTGGTGACGTTTTCAATGACGACGGTTCGGAGGGTTTCTCGGTACTTATTGAGGTAGTTCAGCCAAGTATCGTTGGCATTGAAGAGTTGTTTGATGGGCTTATTCGGATGCATGACCTATAGGATAAACGATCTATGTAAAGCACCCTAGTAGGTTAAGTCTCTTTGTTTTCGGCCGTAGGCCGCTCAGGCGACCCCGTCGCCGGTTCACTATAAGTACCTACTCACTTGGTTGATCAAGGATTCTGATAACTTCTTCCAGTTTGTAGTACTCTTCTTTTGGTAGATCCTTAGTGAGTTGTATAACTTTTACCTTCAAAGGTTCTAAATTGAGATAACTATCTTCGTCTATAACTTGAGAAATATCTACGTTCAAAACCTTACAAAGAGCGAATAGGTTCTCTCTCGAAATATTTCCATTAGTAAGCCAATGTCCAACACTTCCTCTAGTTACTCCAATTCGCCTGGCGATTTCAGATTGGCTCAAAGAACTAGATTTTATTAAAAGCTTCAAACGATTTCTTAATGCACTATTAGACAACTTATTTTTACTCTGAAATATAATTATTAAGTAAATAATAGCTATAGAAAGAGCTAAAAATAATTGACAGCCAAAATAGACATGTATAGTTTAGCTATACGATCTTTAAAAACCCACTCATGCACTACACCCCGACACCAAATTTAGTGCGCGCATCCCACTGCGCACTATTGCGAGCCCCTAATGCTCTGGGGCTCGCACCTTATGCTTGTGCTCTTATGTGACAATAGTTCCAATTCAAACATTTACCTAATACCAATGAAGAGGGATGTCTTTCCCCTCTGTGATGCTTAGTCAATCGCCTATTGGTCCAGATGATCAGTACTCATCACCACATCAATACTGAATCAACAAGCGGTGCCCTGCCTTCTCAGCTTTCCTTCAAGGACTTGATCTCTCTATTCAAATTTTATAGAGTTGCTCCGTCTGCCAATGCGCAGTCAAGCACACGGGGTTCACCCCCCTTAAATGGCTCTCTGAAACGTGTCGCGGCTTTTTCCAAGTTCAAAAGGAAAAAGTGAAAGCATACTTAACTGCCCTTAGCCTACATCGCTTCGGTGCTATCAAACCCGACGAGCCCCGCGCTCGACTTAGCGTCATGCACTAACTGTGCTGTGTCGCCTACCAATATTCAGAGTACAGGGCTATCACGCCTTGATTTTTTCGTCTCTGTTACTTTTATTTCGTGCATGAAATGGGTTCAAACCTAGGGGGCAGTGTTTTTGCCTCAAACGGTTTTATATCGGTATTGTATGCAACGAAATGTTTGTGATACTGTTTTTATATACAGTATTTTTTGGTTTTGATAGGTCAGAAGGTAGGTTAAGGATGTTTCAATCAATTAAACGGTTCATTGATTGGCTTTACGCAGATGAACAACATCATCAATCCGTTGTATCTCCCTCTGGAGCGCTGAGCGATCCAGAGGGTTTTGTGCTGCCTGCCACTCGGGCTGAGCTTGAATACGACGAGATTATCCAGGACAAACTCCGCGTCTTAAAACGCAGCGGCCTTGCGCTGCCGTTTGAGGTGTGGCCTGAGTTTGTCGTCGATACGGTCGTGAACTACGCCATGTGGTGTCAAGATATCCCTGCATCAGAAAATTATCACCACACCGGTAAACGCGGTTTACTGTTTCACAGCCTCGATGTCGCCATTTACGCGATGCGCTTGCGTCGCAATGCGATATTACCGCCCAATACCCCACCCGAAGAGGTGATCCACCGTGAAATCGTGTGGGTCTATGGTGTGTTTTTGTGCGCGCTGCTGCACGACTCAGGCAAGATCAATGATGTAGACATCGAGTTGCATCAAGAAAGCGGGGAGGGGGAGCGTTGGAGTCCAGTGATGGGCGCCATCACCAGACCGTACCGTTGTCGTTACAACAAAGCACGCCAGTACTCGACGCACCAATATATGGGCCATACCCTACTGACTCAATTGCTCAGTTCTGACGCCATGCTGGCTATCTCCAGCGACAAAGCCTTGTTTCACACCATGGTTGAATATCTATCCGGTCATAAAAACCCCGACAATGTCATTGAGCAAATCGTGACGCAAGCGGACGCGGCCAGCGTCGCGCAAGACTTGGGCGCCGACAAAGAGGGGATCAATCTCGCCGCTGAGCAAGCGCGCGGGGCGACGGTGTCCCTGGCGGGACAACTCAAGCTGACCTTATCGCACCTTCTGCAAAGCGCGACCATCCCACTGAACAAAAAAGGCGCCGAAGGTTTTGTGGAGGGGGAGCTCCTTTACTTGATGAGTAAGCCCATCGCTGACCGACTACGCAGCACGCTGCTTGAGCGTGGTATCACCTCTGTCCCTTCGGACAATTCCCGTCTGTTTAACGAGCTGCAGCAACACCAACTCATTCGTCCGAACGCTGACGACCTGGCGATTTGGAAGTGCGAGGTGCTGCTCTCCGAGTTTGACTGGCGTCAAACCTTTACCTTTATCTGTGTGCATTGGCCGACATTCGCCCCAGAAGCAGAGCTGGAGAGCCTGGTGGGACACATTCTTCCTGTTGAGGTAGACGTTGAGGGAGAAGCGACACCTGCTCAACCTCAGTCAGTCGTTTCTGTGAATGAAGATGCACCTATGGCAGACACCACTCATCTTGAAGCCCCCCTCAACAATGACGCCATCAGTGATGACCTTATGGCTTTCATGCAGCCAGCTATGACGCAGACTACATCGCCCATCGAGCAAGAGGATGAAGACCCAGAAGCGATACCTCCTGCCGCAATAGAGCCCGCTGCGCCGATGGATGAGGTCGAAGCCGCGTTGGAAGCGTTAAACGCTGATCCTGTCTCTGTGCCTGAGTCCAGCGAGCCTCACGCTCTACTGCAGAAGATAGATTTGAGGGAGACCCAAGGCGAAGACTTGGGCTGCGCCTTCTACGAATGGTTAGATTTGGTTCTTAAAGGCGGTGTGCACCCGGTGAACCGTCAAGACGCGTTATTCCATCGTCTTGAACAAGGTTTGTTTGTGGTCTCGCCTGGCGCCTTTCGTACCTTCATCGATGAGCGTTGCCAGTACGCCAAAGCCAACAGTTACAGCGAAGTTCAACAAGGGTTGCAACCTCTAAAGCGTCATATCGTCACGAAAGAGGCGCGTAACGTACACAAAGCGCGCATTCAAGATTCCAATCAAGCGCTGAACGGCTTTTTGTTTCCTTTGACCGAAGCGTGGGAAACTCGCTACGCGGTCAATCCACTTGTGACATTGGAGGGGGTATGAACATGAAAAAAGACGATCTTACCAGTGAAGTGCATTGGGCCGTTCTTAGCCACCTTGCGCATATGGCTTGTACTGGACAAGACATGGCACTGATGTCAGCGGGGTTTGATGCGAAATTAATAGGTCAATTGAAGAAGCAGTCTTTTTCTGAAATGAGGGCGCTTTCTCAGACTATCTGTGGACGCCAATGTGCTATCGATATCGACGCGCTTCGCCATGCCCTGGAAGTCTCAGAGATCCCTAATGAGGTGATTGTTTTTTTGCAACTTGGCTGCAGCAATAAAGCGTTGTCGCATTTCTTTTTTGTGAACGGAAAAGTGTCTTCGCATTGGCGAAAAATGGTGAAGCCGAAAGAGGCGTTCAGACAGCGATGCGTTCCTCCCACGCAGATTCATGTGTTATGGAAAGCATTGGAGCAGCTACCTATTAATAACGTCCAACGGATTAATCAAGAGCAAATAGTCGCTGTGGCACAGCAATGCCAACTGAGCATTGGGGCGATATGGGCTGAAATTTGTGATGGTAATCAACATTAGAAAAGTGGGATAAAGAGCATGAGCAATAAAAAGCAGCAAAGCAACAAAATGGGGGGCTTGATGGCCAGCGCCGAGGTGCAATTGCACAGCGTCGAAACCGTCAAACTGTGGAATCCATCGAAACGGAGCAAGGCTCCCGGTGTTGGGTTGTTTTTTCAACGTCTCTCGACACTGGAGCATGCGGCGCGCCATGACGATCCCTATGCGGATTTTGCCTTGCTTGAAATCGAGCGCGCCATCAATGCGGCGTTTGCTTTGTGCCAATCCACGCTCGATGCCCTGCCTCAGCGCAATAGCTCTCGCATTTTGTATCATGAGACCTTGAGTCGCGCACCGGTGAAAAAATCGGTTTCGGTCAAGACGCGCTTTGGTTGGCGTCTGTTGGCATTGTTAGAGCAATTTGATATTGCGATGGTGCAGCTCTCAGATGCGCACTTTAAAGCGCAGATGACCCGCAATGAATTTGAACAGCATCGCCTCGCGTGCTTGAAAGCCCTACGTGGGATCATTTCAATGAGCGTCACCTTTCAGCACTCGGGGGTGACCCGACAAGATGTGACGGACAACAATGCGAAAGCGCAAGCCGCTCAGGCTAAGCTCGGCGCTATCCCTTTTGAAGTCTTGGAAGGGGTCGAGCGCGCGGAGTTTGCGCCTGTGATTAAGGTCTCTCATGGCTAAACGAACCGTGTTTCAGGGGGCGCCAGAGCCCCTAACGGCTAAGCCAAGCACGGTCTCTTTTGCTGTGGAGCAAGGCGCGCCTTATCACCCCGATGAAGCGTATCAAGTCTTGTCGGGCGAGAGACCCGCGCCAGAGGAAGAGCAAACGCTGCAAGATAAGGCTAACGAACATGAATCGCAGCGATATGCGCGCGAAAGCAAGCGTTCACGAAAGCGCTCTGAGCTCTTGGTCGAACTCGAAAAAGCCAAGCAAACTCCAATGGGGAAGGCCACCCAACCGCTCTCGGATTATGAAGCGGCTTTGGTTGCGTTCCATCATCGCCCTGAGTATGCGCTTGAGCGCTGGAAGAAAAGTGGCAAACCGCCTAAGCTCCCAGCGGGCCTCGGCGATGTCTTTCGTGCGGTGTTAAAACACGGCGCTCGGGCTAATGGTGGGCTCTACTACCAGTTGCAGCGTCAAGGCAGCACGGTGTTGTATCGTAAAGACGCCGCGCAAACCTTCGATCACTTAGTGCTCTATATGATTTGCAACACTTGTCTCAGCACGCGTTCGTTCTCACTGAGAGGCACACAGTCGCAGATTGGTGAAGTGATTGGTAAAAGCCAATCCACGGTCTCTCGTTGGTTATCCTTATTGATCCGGTGTGGGTTGCTTCGTCATGCCTTTATTGGGGATAACTTGGCGACCGACCCACGTGGCGGCCTGGTGCACGACAAAACAGATGGACAAAAGCGTAACCTCAACAACGTTTATGTCTTAACGGATGACTTCGGGACTTTAGTCGGCGGAGAGACCGCTGGAAAGAAACTTTGCCAAGAATTTGAAGCTGCGGATAAGCGGGCTATTCAAGAGGGGGCAGGGAGCCTACCAGCCCGCTTGGCTATACTGCGTAATACGTTATGGGAAGGCACCATTGAACGTCGTAATCAGGCGATTGGGGCGGCCAGTACCAAACAGAAAGTTCAACAAACCAATGATCGCTCTAGAGCGCTGAGCCTGGTTGTTAAAAAAATGCTCGATGAAGGGTTAGACCGTACGCTGAGCCAGCAAGAATTCGAGGTGACAGCGAATACCCGCCTTAAACATTTGGGCTTCTCTCCTACCGCTTCACCGCCCGAGCCCCTCGCGGCTTAATCTTCCTACTTTCTTATCCTTTTGCTTCTTTGAAGCGGCTTTAGCACATCCCTCTATCGACTTAATTTGACCTTAATCACACTCTCTTAGTCAGGCTTTACCTTCATTGTTTCTCTTTTCGACTGATTTTCAGTCTGCGGTGGATAAAATTCTCTTATGGGGAGCGTTTTGTGGGCTTTGTACGTTATCCACATAAAACGAATACTAACTATTGATATATATAGATACTACGACGATGAAAAATAGATGCCCCATTTTATGACTTAAATTCGGTACTTTTCTTTCTATAACTAATTCTTAAAATCTGTGGATAGAGTGGATAAACCAAAGAGCCTTAAAGTACCTCCCATTCTTATCGTATCAAGTCCCTCGATAAACTCACCTTCAGACGATATCACGATAAGAACGGGCCCCACTTCCACTGATCATCCGGTAGCACAGCGATACACTATGAAGACGCGTTAATATCACCGCCTTATCTTACTCGCTGCGCTCGCGCATTCTAGCAAGGCGAGGGGGCAAGATTTAAGCCATAGTGACTGACAGTGCGACCTTTTTTATGAAAAGCGCAGCGGTCAATATTTTTTCGCTTTGCTCATTCTGTATGTCGTCGCACGCTCCTCCATGACTTGATTGCTGTACCAGGCGAGCGTTAAAGGATTCTGGCGTGCGTTAGAGTGGTTTTGGGGTGGGGGAATGGATAAACAAAAAAAGGTTAGTATTGAGATGTCACCTTGATTTAAGTAACTGTTAGAAAAGAAAAAATTCGGCTATTAAATAGCCGATTTATGCTATTATCTTATTGAAAGTTATCGAAATTAAAATGAGGAAAGCACGATGAATGAAGTGTACAAAAAGTTTGGCGAAGCATCCGAACTGGCACAGCTTTTAGAGCATGAGCTCGGGACGTTATTGATACGTATTTTGGGAGTGACCCCTAATCTTGTTACCGACAAGCCAGAATTAGCTTGGACGCTTTTGGATGATGAGCATCGTCCAGCATTGAATCTCTTTATTCGTCAGCAAAAAGGGCAACATCAAGAAGAGCTGGTCATGCAGGCTCTTAATGAGTCCTTCAAAGCTCTGCATGGTCTTCACCATGGCTTCTTTCGACGCTATCACGGCAGTAGCGAGACTGAAATGCTTGAAGTGTTAGAGGCGGTGATCATGAGCTTATGGCAGGGGTACCGTTCGGTCATGCTGCTTTCTGGCGTTGATGTTGATGAACTTCTCAAGCCTTAACTTGAAAAAATGCAAAAAATAGGTTCTTATCTTACTGATTTTCCCCTCCCTATTAATAGGATTTCTTATGTTCATCGTTGATATTGAGGAGCCGCCATGTCCGCCTTCTAATGCACTCCTATTTCAATGGTGGGTTAATGACGTCCGTCCTTTGGCGGAGTATCAAGATAAGATCGATCTCATTGGTCAAGCTTCGTTGGGCGGTTATACGCTCTATTACCAAAAAAGAGAAAATGGTAGCATTGTGTTTGAAGTCCCTGTCTTACGGTTTACCTATTATTGTAGCGAGTCAAGGTGGGTGGTGTCTTCGTATGATGTGCTCGGGAATTGGATCAAGATATCAGCGGCAGCGAGTTTGGAGACCTTGTTCGTCCGATCGCCAGTCAAGAAAGCACTCGAACAGCTTAATCTGAGTCTAAAACCTATCAAACACATTGAAGCGACGTTATGGACGGGGAAAAACACCTTTATTTCGGGGTATGTCGATACGCCCTTCGATCAAGGTGTTCTATGGCGAGTTTATTTGGAGAGAAACTCAAAAAATAAGTACCTTCAAATAGCCAAAGGCGATTTCAAAAAAGCGAACATTAATGTGGTTTATGAGTCGGTGATAGGCTGACCCTAGAGCTCGTCAATACGCACACGAGCATTACGTGAATCGGTGATACGCTATCGAGGTACGAATTCAATGCATTGAGTGTTAAGATAATGACATGAAAAATACGACCCCAACCCCACATGATGCGCTTTTTAAGCAGTTTATGACGCATCCAGAAACCGCTAAGGACTTACTGGATATTCACCTGCCAGCTGAGCTGCGTGACATCTGCGATTTGACGACGCTTAAGCTCGAATCCGGCAGCTTCATTGAAGAAAGCCTGCGCCCTTACTATTCGGATGTGCTCTATTCTCTCAAAACCTCTCAAGGAGAAGGGTATGTCTACGCGCTAATCGAACACCAAAGCCGACCAGATAAGCACATGGCATTTAGGCTGATGCGTTACGCTATTGCTGCCATGCAGCAGCATATTGATGCTGGCCATAAGCATTTACCTTTGGTGATACCACTGCAGTTTTACCATGGCAAAATATCGCCTTATCCCTATGATATGAATTGGTTAAAAGGTTTTGCTAATCCAGACCAGGCTAAAGCGCTTTATACTCAAGACTTTCCATTGGTCGATGTTACGGTCATCTCGGACGATGAGATAATGCAGCATCGCCGTATCGCCTTGCTTGAGCTGGTACAAAAGCATGCGAGGCATCGAGATATCATGGATTTCCTTGAGCCTCTGGTCACATTGCTCTTAACCGATTACACTACAGATAAGCAAGTACAGTCATTGATGAGCTATTTACTCCAAGTGGGTGAAACGAACAACCTAGAGGCGTTGATCACATCACTAGCCTCATCAGTACCGAAACACGAGGACACACTTATGACGATTGCAGAACAATTACGCCAGCAAGGCGAACAACGTGGTATTCAACGTGGTCGCCAAGAGGGTATTCAATTAGGTGAAGCCAAAGGCCGTCAAGAAACGCTTAATGAAATGGCGCGTAAGATGATGCTTAATGGGATGGACCAACAATCCATTATGGACGTCACTGGATTGAGCAAAGACGAACTCGCCCAACTTTCTCACTAGTCTAGAGATATAATGTATCAGCCTTGCTCGTTTAACGGTAAGGCTAATTTCTGTTCCAATCCGCCCTCATTTTTTGGCAACACCACTATTCGTTGTTTTTTTGTTCCTTACCTCTCTCAAAATCAGGTACAAACGGTATAAAGCCGTTTGTAGTCCTAAGTGTTTAGTCAAACATATTTACGGAATAACTTCCATTAGTCAAAATACTTTACTAAAGTAAGGGCAATTTTTGGTGCATATAAAGATAACTGGAACAAGTCCCAATCAAAGCAGAGTTTTCTTCGAGTTGTGATCATGGGAGCCAAGGTTTTGAAGGCTCAAGACCTTAAGCGCCGAGCAACGATACCTAACAAATAACAAACATCCCCCTATCTAGGTGGTCACTCGTTAATCAAACACCTTCAGCAATAGGTGGTTATATTGTTTCGTCCCTCCACGAACATTGAAGTTATCCGTCCCACACCCCCTGACTTCATTCTTATCATTGGCTTTTTGTGGTGTACGTTTTGCCTTCTGCGCACGACTGCAAAGCGGGCAACCGATCTTTTTTACCGTGGCCAGAAAGTTATTGGGTGTTGTATGGAAGGGTCCGTGCTCTGGGCATAATATTTCGACAGGGGTAGAACGATTGACATACTTCATTTTCGAAAAGTCGTACCGCTCACCGTATTTTAGTTTTGATTTTTCGATAAAGTGATTGGCTCGATCTTGTCGCGATGGTCTTAACATAGTGTCTTGTTACTTTTTATTAATTTAGAAACTTTGGAAATCGTGTGCCTGGAGCAGCCTATAAGTGTTTCAATTTGGCTGTAGCTTTTGCCTTCTCGAAGTAGGCCTTCTATTTTTTGGTGCAATTTGACATTAACCGGTCGCCCTTTGTACTTTCCTTCTTTTTTTGCTCGTTGTACGCCCTGAGCTTGGCGTCGACGTCTATCTTCATAATCTTTTCTTGCGACAGCGGCCAGCATGTCGAGCATCATGCTGTTGAGTGCTGCAAGCATTCGTTCTGTAAACTCATCGGTGGTCTTCATAAACTGATGGCTTGTCGGTAGGTCTAATGCCACGACCTTTAGTCCTTTATTAGCGATGATGTTTTTCAGTTGCTCCCAATCTTTGGTGTTCAAACGACTAATGCGGTCTACCTGCTCGACCAGGATGATATCACCGGCCATGGCGACATCGAGTAACCGAAATAACTCAGGACGATGTAATTGAGCGCCAGATTCATTTTCTTCAAACCAGCACGCGATCGGGAACCCCATTTTGTCTGCAAAGTCAACAAGGTCATTTTTTGCTCGCGAGGCATCTTGCTCGTGGGTCGATGCTCTGAGATAACCATAAATTCGTATATTGCTGTTCATTGGTGCATTTTACATTGGTTTAGTTATATTGGTGCATTATACATCTATTTTTGCTATTTACAGCACTAAAATAGCCTAGTGCATTAAGGGTGTACCTAAAATAGACTGATTTGCGAGGCTGTTCTTCTGTGATTAAAAACTTGCGTACATTTATTATTTACGTAATATGTAGATATGCGTAAATAATGTTTTATTGAAAATATAGGTTTTGTGATTTATGGAATTTAGACAAAAAAATACTTCATCAGTTGCCAATTCATCCGCAATGAAATATTTCACTCAAAATGTAAGTGATCCTCAAGCGGCAAAAGATGTATTCAATGTGATTTTAGATCGCCTTGGGAATTGTGTGGATTCTTATCCGTACTGGCATCCTATTCTTTCTATACCAGCGCCATTAGATCTTGATGGTAGATGTTTAAGCGTCCTTTACCGTGGGATTGACCATACAAGACATTTTGTTCGAGGGTTCGTGACCTGTCCTTATGGGGAAGATAGTGCTAACCAGCTTATCGAATATGCTAACGGATTGCCTGGACTGAATGCTTTTAAATTAGACTCTCCTTTGTACTCAGATCATGCCTGTCCGGTAGTAGTAGAAGCTATCAATGTTGAGTTAGAAGGGGACGGAACTATTCGAGGACAAGATGCTATAAGGTGGTTTTTGGAAGAGCAAACCAAGCTTGCTAAGTATGCTCAAGTCGCAGAGACGTGGTGGAATATGAGAACAGATATATTAGGAAAGCCTCATGGGTCTCGGTCTTCTGTTTTTGTTAGTCCGCATACTGGAGGGCATATGAAAAAAATCCTAGAGGCACTGAATCAAAGTGGGGTCTACGGGCCAATAAAAGAAAGCTCTTTAGATATGCTTTCAGACAAGAAGCGAGAAAAAATATCTAATACGTTGATAAATGCTGTCATCCAAAACTACAAGCCTAAAGATCAAGTCGAGGTAACTGAATTTTGCTTTGAATTACGAGGGGAGCAGTGTCAGGCAAGGGTTAGGGATACATGGCAAGATGGCGAGGAACTATCAGTAAGAGTCCAAATTGGCGATCTTAATGATTGCGATCTTCTCGTCCAAGGGTATTTCTATCCTCAAAAAAGCATTATTCAATCATTAGAGCCTACAGGAAAGCGCTTGATTGCAGAGAAGTTTGTCTGAACAAAGCTACGTTAATGGTTGTGTAAAGTCTTATGATGGACCACTTATACTCATGGGAAATGATGAAAACATTTAAAATTGATTTGCCGCCAGGCTCTGCTTATGAGTATTTGTGCTGGAAGGAAGATTTAGATACTAGTAGGGAATGCTTTAGTGATTATACTACGGTATGGGTAGATATAGATAAACTTGTTTATTACGCGGAGAGTAAGTCTAATATAGCGATGGTTTCTAGTGTTGACGCATGGAGTTCTGATAAACGGGATCATTATATCAAAGGGGTAAATCCACATGATGATGCCGGGTTGCTATCTACCCCTAGAGTTTTTTTTCATGATTATGAAGAAGAGCTTGTAGAGCGTGGATTTTTCGGTTTTCGACAAAAGATTCGTATTGTGAAAATTCAATATGCAGGCTTTGTCAATGGTAGGCATCGAACTCGAATTGCTCAGTATCTTGGGGCGAAGAAAATCCCCGTCCAGACTAGTAAGGATAATGTCGAGATTTTGTTAAAATTCTGCTCTCCGAATGATTGAGTAATTCTATCGACAACTATTTTTCTTGCTATATTTATGCTCTTAACTCGTATCAAAAAATTATGTTTTTATGTTAGCGTCTGACTATCTCACGAAACCCCGGATACTTTTGTGATGCATGAAATTTAGTGCTTTTTGAGTCGTCTAGCCAGCCCATCACATTGTTTTTTCTTGTGTTATACTAATCCTGTTGTAGTTGAATACTGACTGCACAGTATTAAGCACACGGGGTTAACCCCCCTTAAATGGCTCTCTGAAACGTGTCGCGACTTCTTCTCTAGTAGAAAGAAGTGAAAGCATACTTAACTGCTCAGGCTCTGCGCCTGTTCATTCAACTGTTTGATTTTTACATCAATTCAATATGGCCACTGCGTCATTATACTGCTCTTATTTCTAAGGGCTAAATTCAACTTTGCGACAGCCTGTTGCAAGCAACATAACCATACTTGATGCCTAGGTTCTGAGGGGGACCATTGTGTCAAAAGACTTAACTTAAGGAGCGATTCTTTATCTTTAGCACTACCAGTCAGCGTGCAAGCTGGCGAGCCTAAATCATGCTTGAATGATTAATTCGTGGGGTAACTACGTCGCCGTAAGGCGTAAACTTACGATATACAAAGGGCATTCATTTGAAGCACAAATGAATGCCCTTTGTCGTTTTTGACAAGCTTGATATCAATGGTGAAAGTGGGGGTGCTGGAAACAAACGTTCTTGATTTGAAAGGCTTGTGGTAGAATTTGTTTGGGCGCTCTTGGCTTATTTGCCATGAGTGACTGACTTTTATGTTTGCTTGTGGCAGATAAACAAAAGCCCCGTTATCCGGTTACTGTTGACGCAGTAACTTTCATTTAACGAGGCCTAAGTGATGTTCCACAAACTCATTGTAGAGCCTCTTTACTGTGGAGGCAACAAAATATGCCGAAAAATAAAACAGCACTCGCAGGACTTATTGTCCTGTGCTTTACGTTCTTGTGTAGCTTATGGCTAGTTCGAGACTCACTCTGTGAGGTTCGCTACCAGGATGGTGGTACAAGTTTTCTGGCTCAATTTGTTGTCTACGAAGCAGTAAGGTAGAGATGGGCAGGAGGGGGTAAAACCCCTCCTGATTCAGTTTTGTGAAGCATGGTCTAAGAGCGCCCTTATTTCTACGAACACGTACCTCGATGAAGGTAGTGAGGTGTGATCTCTTTTCTGAAATGGCCAAGCTCTTGGCTGATGATTTCCAGTTTTTCTTCGTAACTTTTATCGGGAATAGAACGATTAAGCCGATCTTGTGCGTAAGTATATCTTAACCCATGAGCACCGTGTGACCAGCCTAGAACTCGCTTAGACAATTGACTGAAAGCATCGGTAAATTTTTTCCCGCCAGTGATGTTGTACCGGTTAGTGATAGTACATTTTCGGTCTTTGATTTGTCGGGGTTCACTCAGACGATGCCCCTCTAATTTTTTCGCTAAACAATGCGGGATCATGACGGCTCGATATAGTCCACCTTTGCCTTTCACTACGTATTTCTCGCCTTGCAAACCCGAAAACAAATCACTGCGCCATTTTCGATCTTTTGACGCTGAAGCTTCGTCAAATCGTTGGAGGGTGAGGAGCTCTTGTACTCTGAGCCCCGCTGTAAAACACAGCGCGGTAGCTAACTGATTTTCTGGAGTTTGATGTGTCATGATTTGATGAATTTGTTTGTGAGTATAAGCTCGATTTACCCACTCTCTAGGATCGAGTTTTTCTTCTATATAAAGCCTGCGCTCTGGCTCATGTAAATAAACGATCCGCTCTAGTACACGCCTCTCATTTGCAAGCATTTTGCTACAAACTTTACCGACTCGGGATGATAAATAATCCAAAGCCATTTGTGGCGTAATATCTATTAGCATGGCTGCGCCCATCCGCTCTTGAATAAAGGCAGCTGTCTCCACATGTCGAAAAAGAGTGGATTGACTTCTTAATTTTCCTTTCGCCTCTTTTTTGTTTTTACCTAGCCCAAAATAGTGGAAATTGAAAAAATTTCTCGCCTTGCGCTCAAACTTTTTTCGTTGGGAGCTTTTCTTGTTTGGCATATTCTGCCTCCCATTGTTGAATTCTTAAAGCAACTTGAGTATGAGAGCGGTGAACGTTTTTATGTATTGCAAGCCACTTCACAATATCGTGATAAGAGCAGCCCATCTCGCGCCTGAAAAATAAGAGTTCAGAACGATAGCGATCTAAAGGCGATCCTTTTTTCTGTGATGGTTTTGTTATTTGGGTATGTTCATGATCGATAACAAGATAATTGTTATGGATCAATTCATTAAATAATTGATTACTCATACTTTGCCATGGATTTAATATCTTTTAGGAAAGGATCATCTTTCCAAGCGACAGAAGTCATATAGTGGATCTGGCTCAAGGATGCTTTCGTATTATGTTTATTGTCAAGCCAAATTGAAATTTTTTTATAACTTAAATTAACATGCCTCAAGATGAGTATTTCTTTTTTGAATGATTCAAGTTTAGAATTTTTCTTTTTCTTATCACGTTGAATCTGCCTCATTTGATTAATAAGACTTTCGCTATATTTAGGTTTCATAATAAAGACTCCCGAATTCAGATAATAAGTGCGACACTTCATTGGTAGGACTGAGGAAGACAGCCAATTGTTGAGATTGGTATGCTCTTCTGACCAAAGAAACAAGCAGTTCCAACATGAAGTATCAACAATTGACTGAAGGGAAAAGATACCAGATTTCAGCCCTTTTAGAACAAGGTGTATCAATAAAAAACATTGCCCTTGCCATCGACTGCCATAGAAGCTCAGTTTATAGAGAACTTAGCCGTAATAGTGGAGNCCCGAATTCAGATAATAAGTGCGACACTTCATTGGTAGGACTGAGGAAGACAGCCAATTGTTGAGATTGGTATGCTCTTCTGACCAAAGAAACAAGCAGTTCCAACATGAAGTATCAACAATTGACTGAAGGGAAAAGATACCAGATTTCAGCCCTTTTAGAACAAGGTGTATCAATAAAAAACATTGCCCTTGCCATCGACTGCCATAGAAGCTCAGTTTATAGAGAACTTAGCCGTAATAGTGGAGAAACAAACTACTGCCCTCAAACTGCTCATCAAGCTTGCATTGAGAGAAGAAGTCAGACTCCAAAGTATAAAGTACCCTCAGAACGAGCTGAGTTTATCCGCTTGTTGATTGAACATGATTGGAGTCCTGAGCAGGTTTCAAAAGTATTGACGGCTTCAGGTATGCCAGTTAGCCATGAATGGATTTACCAATTTATTGCGAATGACAAAGCAATCGGAGGGAAGCTTTATTGGCATTTGAGGCAAGGTCATAAGCGATACCGTAAAGGCAAAAGAACCAAGGCTGAAGCTATTAAGAATGCAGTCTCGATAGACTATAGGCCAGCCATTGTAGATAGTCGTGAGCGCTTCGGTGATTGGGAAATCGATACGGTGTTAGGCAAGCATGGAACAGGCGCTATTGTTACCCTACTTGAGCGAAAGAGTCGCTTCTTCTTGATAAAGAAAGTGAACTCAAAATCAGCGAAAGATGTCACAGCAGCCACAATAGAACTGCTCATGCCATATAAAGCGCATGTACATACAATCACTGCTGACAATGGTAGGGAGTTCGCTAATCATGAAGAAATTGCGGAGGCATTAGAGGCAGATGTTTACTTTGCACATCCATACAGTTCATGGGAGCGTGGAGCAAACGAGAATGCTAACGGTCTGCTTCGTCAATATGTACCGAAAGGTTCTGATTTACGTGAAGTTAGTGAGGACGTGATATCTCTCGCCATGGCAAGAATAAATTACAGGCCAAAGAAGTGTTTAGGCTTTAAACAGCCAGCCGTGATATTCAAAGAAATGTGCATGGCTGCTTAAATGGGGAAGTGTCGCACTTCGGACTTGAATTCGGGACTCACAAGCTTTTTGTAATCTTTGAAATTCACGTCGTAGGCTTTCTCACCGTAGATGTAAGTCTCGCTGACGGTTCTGTCGTCACCTAAGCTCATTAGTACAAATAGTTTTTCTTCAAGCTGGTCGCTTGTTCCATTCTGAAGCGCATCAGTTG